>CAJUKF010000030.1:0-6421 GCA_910587355.1 uncultured Muribaculaceae bacterium | reverse complement strand
TATTTTTGTTATTACAAATAGATTTCAATTTATAATATGCATTTGGCTGATTATAATTAAATAGTTTAAATATCCTGTTACAGGATAATCGGAGAATTTCATTTTTCGTTTTCTGACAATACCAATTAAAAATTGTGCCCAATTCATCAATCTCATTTGCCATCAAATCAATGAGATTGATGGTCTTATCTATCTGGAAAGTTGATGATAATCCTCCCGAATTCAAACAATTATATATATAATTAGATTTTGAAGAACAATAAATTGTATTGATATACTTCATATATTCCAGCACAAAGACAGTATCTTCTCCATAATTCAAAAACGGTTTAAAAAGAATATTATGCTTTATAAGTATATCTCTTTTAAAAAGTTTGCACCATACAGTATTACAAGAAATCAAATATTTATCAAAAAATTCATTAATGCTTTCTGTATTATAGCAACATTCTTGATACGGCCGACTTTCCCATTCAGGCCATCCAACGGCTTTATAATATGATATAACTAAATCATATTTTTCATGACTGACAATATTCTCCAAATATTCATTTGTCACCCAATCATCGCTATCTATAAATGTTAAAGAATCCCCTATACAATTGATGATGCCGAAGTTTCGAGCCGATGAAACACCTCCATTTTTTTTATGAAATACTTTAACTCTAGAATCAATAGATTCATATTCGTCACATATTTTTCCGCTTCTGTCAGTCGAGCCGTCATCAACGAGCAGTAACTCGAAGTCAGTATATGTCTGAGCCAATACAGAATCTATGCAGCAGTGCAACCACTTCTCGGCGTTATAAACCGGAACTATGACTGAAATCTTCGGAATCATTACTTACAGTTTTTTGCGAATAAAAATTGCTATACTTTCTTAAAAGCCGACGACAAATAGGAGCTATTATTTGGTTATTACATATAACAGGGGGAAGGGAAAAATAACAAGCAGCCATATTCAATGGGAAACATTTAGTATCCTTAACCGCTTTCCTCATTCCGTCAATTGCTTTTTTAGCAATCATCTTGTCTGAAACATCGGCCCAAAGAGCTATCTTATTTGATATTTCAAGCTTCCAAAGTATATAATCATAATAATATTGGCATGGATTATGAGCAAATAATTCAGTCGCTTTCTCTATTATCATCATTTTAGCAACGAAACTGCGCGTTTTATCCGGATTACCCATTATACTATTGGCTATATAATTATTGTAATAATACACAGGTGTGAAATAGAATGCTATGCATTCAATATACTGACTTGCACAAAGGTCCCACATATCATCCTCGTGAATCATTCCCTCGACGTAATAAAGATTATTGTCGGTAATAAACTCACGACGGATAAGTTTGGCCCATGCAGTAACGGGTATTTCGAAAAGAATTATCCGCTTAGCAGTGCTTCTATCTGTGATACATTCCGGGAGCTCCGCACTCGAAACATTGAAATACCGTCCGAGCCATTTAGCTGGTTTATCCAGTTGCACTTCACCCTGAACGATATCTACTCCGGGATATTTGACAGTGAGCTGATACATCCCGGCGAGTGCACCGGGCAGGAGGCGGTCGTCGCTGTCGAGGAATGTCACATACTTGCCACGCGCTTCCCGGATTGCCGTATTGCGGGCCGCCGAAAGACCGTGATTTTCGTCATGCTCGATAATCTTGAATTCGATGTCACCTTTATAGGTATCAAGTGTACGACGTACAACGTTCATACTCCCGTCACGCCCGCGGTCATCGACAATAATACATTCAACTTCAAAGCCGACGTGCTCCTGCTCCATGACAGAACACAAACATGCCTCAACATATGCCTCAACGTTGTAAACCGGGATTATTACTGAGAGGTCGATTGTTTTCATCGTCTATTGAATACAGGAAGTTTGGAAAGTATGAATTCACGGTCGGTCTTCGTGAGAATAAATACCGAAGAAATTGCAACACCCACAGCAGTTGTAAAGCACGCACCGGCAATTAGAGTCCACCAACTGTAATTATGAATGAAAAGATGCTTGAATAAGAGACTTATACCAGTGATAACAGCTGTTGCAAGCAGATAATTCATGAGCGGCCTGAAGAAAGTATACTTGGGCAATTGCAGAACTTTTGCACCAAGAAACGGGAGAAAGGTGGTAAAACGGAATATGCCTAAAACACTCTGAATACCTACTATAGCATATATTTTCATGAGGTCGTCGTGAAAAATATTGACTGCTGCGATGGCTAATATGCAATTGGCTATGCCGTATTTTATTATGACCGTTGATGAATAGCGCACAGTTTTTGTGATTGTAAATATATACCACAGCGTCTGTGTGGGCAACGTGGTGGTGAGCCATATCATGGTGACAACACTGATATGATACAGCAGTGCATAGTCTTGGCCCGGCAACCACGATGCATAGAATATATCTCCGTAAGCCATTACACCGGCACAAGGTATGGCAGCAATGGCCCCAAGTATCCGGATGCCCTTTACCAGCATATTGCGCATCGCAATAAGATTTTTTTCGGCATATAATTTGACTGCTTCAGGATGAAAATTTCCACCGAGTGCAGCAAAAATTCCTAAAATGATGAAGGGCAAGGTTTTTGTGATGGACAAAATTCCCATGTAATATGCTCCGACGAAAATATTAGCCAGCAGAAGTTCGAGACCTTGATTCAGGATAGAGCTGAATTGAGAAAGAAGATTCCATGCGCCTTCTTTCGACATTTCCCACACAAGTTTGAGACGATATGATGAAATTTTGAATTTCAGTTCCGGAGTCAGACGACGATACAATCCGTAGTTGACAAAGATACTGTAAAACGAACATAACAGCCCTACGGCACCGATATACCATATATGAGCCGGAAAGAAACCGTAGGCTACTATTATAAGCACAACCCTGAGCAGATTACCGATTATTCCGTATATATTGCCAAGGTCAAGCCTGTTCTTGATAAATGTAGGAAAATTGATTACGCTGGTACACAACCCCACAGCACCGTTGACAAAAAGTAGCGTAAAAAGAAACTTTACATCTCCGACGAGGTCCGGAGGTATATTGATTATGTCTTCAAGAAAGAATGTAAGGATACCAAGAGTCATGACAATCAGAACGGCAAGACCAATATTACCGACTACTGTCGATGACATATACCGGTTGGCGGTGTCATAATCTCCTTTATGGTAATGTATACTGACGAAACGGCCGGCCATTGAATTAAGGGCTACGGTGATAAGGGAGGTATACCCTATGATATTGTTGGAAAGACCGAGGAAACCGTAAGCAGCCGCTCCGAGCCTGGATACGATATATGGCGTCAGAAAAAACGATATTCCCAACGAAATGCCGTAAGAAAGTATGGTTGCAACCATATTTACGGCAATCTGTCGGTTGCCGCTTCTCCAGGCGGAAGATTTATCAGAAATCTGAGCCAAAGCCATTTATTTCATTACTGTGACATTATCACAATCCGTAAGCCATGTGTCGTAATAAGAACTCAATTTACCGTAGTTGTTGTCAATCATTACGATGTCACGTCCGAGCATCAGACCTAATATCATGGCATGAAGCCGGGTTGTGTAAATTTTAGAATAAGCGGATAATTGTTTTACACCCAAAAGCGTCATGAGTCTGCGATAATAATTTTTATAAAGAATATCTTCGGCCTTCACTGATGTGTCTGCACCTAAATATTTCAGATAATGCAGACGGCGTAAAACTGATTTAAAATAATGCTCGGATGGGAGGTCCCTTTCCATAGGAAGCCAATCGTGGATATCATACTCCTTTTCATCTATTTTGAAGTCGATATCCGGGCATTCCTTGTCGTTGCGCTTGAACAAAAGTACGCCTTTTGAAGCTTTTTTATTTGCCCATCGGTTTAAGAAACGTTCTGACATACAGAACGCCATATCCGGCACCAATACCGTATTATTGGAAAAATACTGTCTGGCGTACTGATAAGATATATTATCGCGTGTACAGATTGTGAGATTCGGAAATTGGGCAAGATAGGCTGCATCCGTGTCTCGCAGCTTTTCATTCATATAGCCGATAGTATTGGGCAATATGATAATTCTGTTGTCTTTGTTTGGTTCAATGCCATCGAGCACTGACTCCCACCCATATCTCCATATATCACCGAAATAACCTCCTCCGGTAACTAATATGATAATATTCTTGGGCAATTTTGTACGAGGATAACTGTTCCAGCCGCATACACCGACACATTTGTGCCTTACTTTTTTCAGCAATTCAAGCTCGCCGTTCCAAATAAGAGTATCTCCTATGTTATTATAGTATGGCAATCCATAAAGCACATAGTCATTGTCAATCATCGGGAGAAGGATTTTTTCGATAATCTTCTCCAATTGATGTTTCTTCTCGATGTGGTTCATCTCCCAAGCATTTTGTTTTTAAGCCGTCCTGCAAGATGTCGTGATTTGCGGTATGCTCCGTATAAATATTGTCTTGCAAGAACAATCTGTTCGCTCCGACATAAGTCATTCGATTCCTCAAGTTTTGAATTGAAAAACCGATGCAGTTCAGGACGCAGCCAACTCCCCCCCCCACAGGTAGTTAGCCTATTTCTGATGTCTCCATAGCGCACAGCGTAGCCTGGAATCAATCCCCAACTCAAAAACGTATGCCCATTATAGCAATGTGCCAAAGAGCATCTGCCAATAGGTTTCTCAGGAAAAGCCATCTCGGGATTCTCGAACACATTACCGAGTGACTGGCCACAATAGCATTGCCTAGCATTGCCTGTCGTCAAGTCCACATAGGCACTCCATGCCCCTGCATAGCAGAATTTGGTCTGGCGTTTTCCGAAAATAGTTTTCTTGAATTCCCAGAATCCCGAGCCGAAACGGCTCCACGCTCTGTCATATTCTTCCATCGGAAGCGATGTAAGATAATCAATGCCATCGGTGCGGTCATCTCTCGCAATTGTTATATGCGGTAGGGCGCCGAACTCCTTCATGGAGAATTCCATCACCTCGTCAATATAGGGTATGAGTTCGTCCGACGGCGTGATTTCTATGTTGGCCGAAGCGCCTGCAGACCATACTTTATGGATATTCTCTGCAAAGAGTGCAAGTTTGTTATGTTTCTTTAACTCAAGATAATGGAATGAGCACTTGAATTCGACATGCTCAAGAAGCTCTTTAGGCCAGCTTAATATCTTTTCAAGCACCGGAGTTATAGTCATATTGGATACAATCTCAAGAAAATGGCCGCTCTCAACCATTTTCCGGGCATAAATGTCAATATCCTTGACAAGAAGCGTCTCTCCGTCTGCACATAAATTAATATATGCATAGCCACCAAGCCTTTCCGGACGAATGGCATAGGCCACTTCTTCGGGAGTATATTCCATCTTAGGTTGAATTCCCTCAAAATGTACAGGTCGCTGTGCAAGATAACAGTAATGACAACGGAAATTACAGATTGTCATCGGTATTCTGAAAAGAATCAGTTTCTTTACTTTATCTTTTGGCATCAAACCATTATTCATAAATATTATCTTTTTTTACGGGAATTCTTGTAAATAGTCGACTGATAAAGGAGTGTCGGCTTTCTGTCGGAGCATTTATATGTTCTCCCCTCACTCGCCTATAGATTTCCGTCCATTCCGGCAGCCCGTCGAGGTTGCGGTCGTCGATGTAGATGTCGGCGGTGACTTTGCGGCAGCCCTGATTGCCGGCCGACGGCGAGGGAAGTTCCTCGGGGTAGTTGGAGTTGACGGCGTAGAATTCGAGGCCTCGCTCGGCGCACCATGCCACTGCCTGTTCGAGGAGCTCGCCTTCACGGACTGTCCACAGGATGAGATGGAGGTCGGGCATGTCACGCTGGAGCTGCCGCAGAGTAGCTACGGCGAAAGGGCGCTCTTTACCTATGGCAGGATAACGGTGCTCGACGATTGTGCCGTCGAAGTCTACTGCTATTGTCATTTTACGTATTGTATGAATTCGGGACGCACTTCCACGGCGGCGGCCATGAAGTCGGGAATTTCGACCAGCAGGCGTCTTTTGCGTGAGCCGCGCATCGAGAGGAGGCGCCCTTTGTAGCCGTCGAGCGGACCGCCTACCACCAGTATTTCTTTGCCGTACATGTCGGGGGTGATTTCCTCCAGCGAGTAGTAGAGCACATCATCTGATTGCTTTACGGCCTCGATGAAACGCTTCATGTCAATGTCGCGTACAGTCATCGGGCAACTGATTGTGGCGCCACGGCGATATCTGTACTGCAATGTGGGTATTCTTTCGATTTCCACATCGAGGGTTTCTTTGGCAGCGCGGACAAAAAGCAGGTCAGTGATTACGGGCACCTGCCGGCGTTGGTGGCGTCCGGCGCGAACGGAGATTTCGGGTCAGCGGATTTTTCCGGTTGGTGAGCGATGATGTCGGAGCATAGTGTTA
>CAJUKF010000029.1 GCA_910587355.1 uncultured Muribaculaceae bacterium | reverse complement strand
GAGGAGTGAGGTGCTTTTAGTGGCCAAACTTTCGCACTTCGTTTTTTAATTTAGGAAGTAAACCAGAAATTCGCGATAAAAGATAAAAAGGATGAAAACTCAGGTAAAGAAGCTTTCATCTTTTTCTGTCAAAGATGACTGTGTTTTGATGGTTACAATGTAATGGTTATGTTAAGGGTGTCTATCCGATAAAATGGCGGAGAATGGTTTCTCCGTTTGAATATGGAGCGGGCAATAAGCAGACTATGGTCAATAGTATCATAAAGATTATTGTTATTATTGTGATGCCCCAGCGAACTATGGCAGTAGGGCGGCTGCCAAGTAGATTTCTGACTTTTTCCGAGCGAGTCTCTTTATGATTTGAAAATTTCGTAGGTGCAGACATATCAATTTCCTAAGTTGAGTTGGTTTTTGACAAGATTGTAGTAAAGACCTTTTTCTCCGATAAGTGAATGGTGATTGCCGATTTCTACGATTCTTCCTGCATCGAGAACAACAATCTGGTCTGCATTTTTGACTGTTGACAGCCGGTGCGCCACTACGACTACGGTGCGACCTTTGTAGAAATTGTTAAGGTTTTCTATGATAGTTCGTTCATTCTTCGCATCCAATGCGTTTGTCGCTTCATCAAGAAATATATAATCCGGATTCTTATAGATTGCTCTGGCTATCAGGATTCGTTGTTTTTGTCCTTGGCTGAGCCCGATTCCATCACGTCCAATCTTGGTTTTGTACTTATGCGGCAATTTCATTATATCATCATGAATACATGCCAATTGTGCCGCTGCGGTAATTCTTTCAAAATCCATATTCTCTTCGCGTACGGCTATATTCCGTGCAATCGTTTCTGAAAATATTATGCCGTCCTGCATAACAGTGCCGCACATGCTTCTCCATTCCTTCATATTATAAGAGTTGATTGTGCGACCGCAAAGTAAAATCTCACCTGATAATGCGGGATAAAAACCAAGCATTAGCTTTACCAAAGTGGTTTTGCCGCTTCCCGAAGCCCCGACAATGGCTGTAATTTTGCCGGCGGGAATCCTCAATGAAAGATTTCGGATTGTATATTCCGAATTATGGATGTCATATTTGAAATTGACATTATTGAAAATGATATCACCGTTTTTGATCGGGATTGGTGATATTTTAGTTTCGGAATCCTCATCTGCCACCATGTGTATTTCGTTTATTCGTTCTAAAGATATTCTGACATCTTGCAGAGAATAAATGAAGGACATTATATTTTCTATGGGAGAATTTAATTGTCCGATTATATATTGAACAGCCAGCATTGTACCTAACGACATTTGTCCCTTTATCACATAGTAGGCTGTCATGGCGGTTATGCACATGTTTTTAAGCTCATTAAGAAATAATGCTCCGGCCTGTTGTATTTGCTGTAGTTTCAGAACTTTGAATTGGATGTCGTATATATCCGCCTGGGCATCTTCCCATTCCCAACGGCGGATATTTTCGCAGTTTTGTAGTTTTATTTCCTGGACATAACCTATAAGTTGTATTGTTTTATTCTGGTTTACTGATTGAACCTCAAAAATTTCATAATCTAAAATACGACGTTTACGGAGAAACATGATAGTCCAGAAACCATATAAGATACCGGCGGTAAGGAATATGGAGAAAATATATAAGTTGTATGTTAGAAGGACAATTCCGAAAACGATAAGGCTTATAAGCGAAAGGAATATGCTCAATGATTGAGATGTGAGAAATGTCTGTATCCTGTTATGGTCATTCATTCGTTGTATTAAATCACCCATTAATCGTGTATCGAAGTAATTCATTGGCAATTTTAACAATTTAATGAAAAAAATCGCTCAATAAAGAGATATTAATCCGCATGGAAATATGGAGCAAAAGCCGGGTTCTTATAAATTCAGAACCCGTCTTTCCGGCTATAATCATAAACTCACCTAGTAAAATGAGCATGATTACACTTATATCTTTTTGCTTGATGCCGATGTCTACAATTGATTGTGTCAGAAACGGTATGAGGAGTTGAAAGACACAGACCAACACAAGACTCAGTATTATTTGCGAAAATGCGAATCGATATTGTTGAATATAATCCCAAAGGAACAGGAAAGATTTTTTTGACTGCCAGTTTCATGGATTGAACCAAAATCCTTTGTGGGATTGAAAAAAAGAGCAATTCCCGAATCATTCGCTTTGTCTGCAATCCAATGCTGCAGGAAATCGGCTTCGGAAAAACTCAATAGGCCTTTCCCCGGGTCAAGAATATAATATTTGTGGTGTCGTATTTCGGACAGCACCACAAAATGATTTTGATTCCAATGCAAAATGCAAGGAGTTGAAACAGATGACAATTCTGTTTTATCAAGCAAAAAACACTCGCTTTGCAAGCCAAGATTTGCAGCCGCTTGAGAGATACCCAATACAGAAACTCCTGATTTGGTAGGTTTGCAATAATTACCTAAAAAAGAGATTGAGTACATTCTGCCAAAATATGCACAGAGCATGGAGAGGCAAGCAACTCCACACTCCATGCTGTCATGTTGGCGTACAAACGGTATTTTCTTCATCTTTTATCTCTTAAGGTTTATTGATACTAAAAATTCCCGGCCGCGCATGAATGTTGTGGTGGTTATGGAGCTAAGCAGGCCGTAATTTGTCAGGGAGTATTTGTCACGATTGAATATATTTGTTACAGATGTGCTGATTTCAATAGTCTTACTGAGTTTGTATGTTATTTTGGTGTCGAGCATCGGCACACTTTTTTTTGTGTCGGTGAGAAGCCCGGTTTTATAGAATTCGCCCACCAGGTCGACATAGACTTTGGGAAAAGGGTAAACTGTACATTGCAGAGAATTGGATATATTGGCGCATTTGTCGGAATTCATATAATGCAAGGCAGAGAAGTTTATTTTGAACTGATATTGCAGATAAAGTAATCTGCATGGGCTTGAATACACTTTTGCATTTACCGTAAGCATATCGTCGTATGACCGGGCTGTGTGCGATTGCGATATTGTTTTTCGTCGTGTACGTGTGAAGATTCCGTTTACAAAAAAACCGCCTGATATGGATTTTAGAGTTTTGCTTGCGTTCCACATAAGTGTGAACATACGTCCGTGGGAGCGATTGACATCATATCCGTAATAGACATTGTCGCCCACAATATTCCGGGAGCGTGTATAGGGGTTTGTATTCCACGCCAACATTGCCATGGCATCGGCAAACAATCCTTTGGGGGTATTTCGGTAGCGTATGAAAGCCGATACCCTCTGGCGGGTGCTTAATTCAAAAAAGAGAGGACCTTGCTCGAATATGCGGTAATCGGAAGCTATGACTCCGGAATAGAAAAATTTTATCGGAGGAGCTGAATTGCCGATACTCCCGCTTACGGATGCGCTGATATGGCCGGGAGCCATCCATCTTAATGTAAGTGACGGAGAATAAAGACATTTATTTTTATTGGATATTACATCTCCAAATGAATAATGTGTATAGTTTAGCGGGCATTGGAAAGATATATCGATTCTGGCAAAACTTTTCTGCAGGCTTGGATTGGTATATACTGAGAAATAATTGCGGTTGGCAGAGAAGTTTCCTTCAGGAAAATCTATGGTTGGCGTCCGGGCAGAAAGCCCGCTTAGATATGCTTTCAGACCGGCTTCAACAGCTATTCCCCAGCCTTTGTATTGCAGGCGGTAGGAAGACCGCTCCTCATTATAGAAAGCGTGATTACGGAGCCGTTGGGCAAAACTTTCCTCACGCTGCACGCCAAGTGAATGTGGCATGTTTTCCCATTCGGTAACGCTTTCGATTTTTATCAGCCGGTTGCCATGAAAACGGCGGTACATGGAAAACGAATTGCTTAAATATATATTACTGTGTGTCACTTCCTGTCTGTTGTCATCTGTTCCGCGGGTCATAAATCGGCCATTGTCCCAATTGGTGGAAATCGTGAGTGTATTGTTCAGATAAAATGAACGCTCGTTGGCCGTGAGGGTGATGCTGCCGTCCAATATATTTTCGCGCCGGTGTCCTGTCTGAATCTCCGAAACAAGTTTATTGTCTTCTTCCAGCAAGTAAGTGGTGAGGCTTTCCGAGCGGGAGTGATTTCGGTTGTAATTATAATCGAATTGGGCCTTTAAATCATATTTATCGGATATCTTCCATAATTGGTTGAGAGAAAGCAGATGCGACACATTCATCCGTTCGCGTGCGGCACCTAATGTCGCGGTGGCGGGAGCCGTTAATGTATAGTAGTCGGTGAGCTCCGTGTTCCGTGCCGAAGAATTGAAGTCTGAAGTTTCTTCGCTTATGTCACGCCCGATGTTATTGGATTTAAGCGTCATAAGCGTTTGGAATTTCGGCATTACGGCCATTGTGAAAAAATTCCCGTCCCATAGCCCATGGAAAGGGTTGAGGGAGAATCCTCCCGAGGCGCCCCCTTGGAAGAGCCATGTCGATTTTGAGCCCTCTTTAAGTTTTAGATTCAGAGCCGCCCGGTCGGAAAAGGCAATGCCGCCGAGTACTTGCAGCGGCTGATGGTTCTCCATTATTTCGACAGAACCTATATCGGATGCCGAAATTCCGTTTGTGGCTACCCCATAACGGCCACCGAGCATATCGTTACCTTCGATATAGAAGCGGTTGATGTCTGAGCCCTGATATTGTATCTTGCCGGAGTCATCCACTTTCAGGCCCGGCATGCGCTTCAGTACATCGCCTATCGATTTGTCCTGCTCTTTGGCGAAAGTCGCTACATAATAGGTCAGTGTGTCGCCTTGTTCCTTTATTTGACTTGACGTCACGTTGATGTTCTTTAGTTGTTCCGAAGATGATTGCATCACTATTGGCTCTCGGTCATTATAGTCCCTGATGTAAAAACTTTGTTTTGAATAGCCAATCATCGAGAATTCGATTGTTCTGGCAACCGGTTTAGGCGAAATGCTGAACCGTCCCTCGACATCCGTGGATGTATAAGCACATATTTTGTTCAGACTGTCTTTCAACAACACAGTTACACCGGGCAGCGGTTCTTTGTCTGCGCTGTCGATAATCAGTCCTTTTATGTCGCTCTGCCCGAAAGTGTTCGCACTCACGATAAGGCATAGGGAATACAATATAAATCGTTTCAGCCACATTTTGAGTATACAATATCAGATAAGGTTAAATGTGACGGCAATATTCTGCCATTTATAGCAATTGTGGGAAAAGCGGATATTCCTAAATTAACGGCTGATTCTTTTATATCCTTAAGTGCTCCGTCCTGCAAGTAGGTTGAATTGCATAGTCGACAGATACGTGTGGTCAATGGCGAATATTTTGTTGATGAAGAGCAAAGAGGATATATGTTAAGATAAAATTCGGAAATCAGACCTTTTAGAGACTCCAGTTCATTTAATAAAGCGGAACAGAACTTACAATTGTCCGTTAGCCAGATATCTATGCGGATAGGGTTCCCGGTCCCGGAAGAAAATGGTGTTTTTATTTCAGATGAATTGAGCATCGAAGATTGTGACAGCAATACACTTATAATGGCCTTGTCTCTTTTTAATCTACGGAATTTTATTTCGGTGTCAGTCTGCTGTTCAATGAGTTTTACCCGGGTGTGAAAGGTCCATGAAGCGATGATTACTATACCTGCGGAAGCTGCATATAATATTGTAAAATAAGGAACAAGAGTAATCTCGGAGAGGGATAAAAAAGATTGTATGCCCACCAGTACTACTGTGAAAATACAGTATGGGCAGAATTTTTTAATGGAAAATTGAGCCGCGAGGGAGTATGTCGCTATGGGACAGAATATAATGGCGGCGATAGTGTTGATTGATGACAGATAAATGGTGGCATCGGCTATTATCAGGTATGATAGCCAGATATACAGATTTATGAAATATGCCATGGAAAAGACAATGACCGGCAGCCCGAAAACCGAACTTTTGTCGGATGTGGCGATTTTGGCACAATCAAATTTTTTACCGATTTTACACAATGGTATGATTTTACGGTTCTCGTCGAGAATAATGTTCTTCCAATAATATAGTGATGTGACCATGCCCAAAGTGGCTATGCTTACCGAGAACTTATATTCCGGGGTGGGAGCCAGTATTACGAAGACAAGGCTTGTCAGTATAAAGATTATATTTCCGGCTATTGTGAAATCGAAATGCGGTTTTATTTTTTTATCAGAGAAAAGCATGACTCCGTCCCATATGTCTGCCAGAATCTCATCCGGCAATATTGACCACCGGTGCTTGAAGGGCGAGAAATAGAGAAGTCCGTTTTTGGATGCTTTTACTAAAAGAATTTCATCGTTTCCTTTTATCACTGTATGGATAAGGGCGGTTTTGTTGTTCAGTGAAAGAATATCCTCTTTTGTGCCGGTCACCGCTGTACAATCTATGCCGTTGAGGTTAAGAAACCTGTATATACTCCATAACGATGGCCATGAGGGCATAGACTCTATACCTAACCTCAGATTGTTGTAGGTTATGGAAAGAGAATGTAATTTACAGAATTTATGAACAGTGGCAGTCGTTGTGTTCATTTGGCTTTCTGTTGGCTCTTGCGCCATTTGTGTGGATAATCCGTTTCCTCGAAATCGCGCTTCACATAGAAAGTGGTGTCAATCTTCAGGTCGGCGATTGTGCGGGGGGCTTCTGCTCCTGTCATATGGGCAAGATGCTGTCTTTCCTCGAGAAAATCTTCAGCATGTTTGTTCATATGCCAATGCCTGTGTTGAAAGTATTCGTTTCGTGTCATTTTGGTAGGAGGATACACACAGAAGAAGTATCGGCCTACTTTAAGTTTATCGGTATAGGCAATCCCGGTGGCAATAAACGAATAATGTCTTTTTGTGTCATATGCTTCCAGTATGAGACCCGGCAGGTTGCACAGTTTCCAGGGACCGTCCTGTATTGCTATTTCGGGAGTGAACCAGGCTGTCCATTCCCTGCCACGATAGTGTGTTTCCGCTTTGATGCATTCCATGCCCAGTATTGTTTTTGTCGAGTCTGAAATCTCCCATACGGGTTTCTCCCATGGCTCTTCATAAAACCGTTGTTCGCGGTCAAAGAGGCAAGTCGCCGTAATATATCCTGCCGGTATGTTTTTGAATATATATTCCCATTCGTCACCCCCGAGAGGCCGCCACCAATCGGGGTCACCGCTTTCGAGCCGGGCGGTATTGATTTCCATCAGAGTATTGAAATCGAATGTCCTAAGAGAATCCGCCCAAAAGTTTTTAGTAGCATAAAACATACTTGAGGTCGGCCCTATTCGCAGGGTCATGGGCGAAATCTCAAGATGAACATTCCGCTTAAGAGTGTCCTCTTCAGCGGTTTTTATATAATATACCTCCATAATGGAATTCTCCTTGATTTCAATGATTGCGGCATTAATAGGTAAAGAGAGTATAATCAGAAAGATACAAAGTATATATGACCTCATGGTTGTTTACGCTGAGAGTGGCAGAGGCATATTATGCCACTGTCACTCTGTTACAGAAGTTTTTAGATTGCTATACCGAGGCTTCGGAGACAGTCTTCCCAGCGACGGTTCCAGGAGTCATAGAATTTTTCGACTTCAGAAGCCGTGTGCTCTTTTCTGTTGAATTCGTAAGCCTCATGTTGGAGCGTGTCGCGGCAGTCGCGTATGATTAGGCCGCCAAGCACGTTTTTCATTTCAGATTCACTTAATTTTTTCATAGTCTATTAATTTGGTTAGTAAAAAAGGTTGATTTAGATAGCTAATAAACATTTGGATAGACATAACTTATAAAGGTATGTGTTGCTGTCTTTATTAGAATTGCCGGGTTTCTATTTATTGATAATACGGATAGAGCCTTTACAAACTCGGCTTCATCGTCGGCTGCATAGAGTATTACCTCTTGCCCTTCATCCCGGATTTCGTAGGATTCTATATTGTCGATGTGCGGCGACAGCGAGATTGTGTTGGCGTCAAAGTCTATAATGGCTGTGATAGGTCTGGGGGGAATCCTGTGTTTTAATTCGTTTTCATCAAAGTTTAGTCGCGGAATTTGAGTAAATGTAAGAGTAATGGATTGCCCGCATAGTGAAATATGGGAGCAAACGACCATGAATAACATGATGAGAATTTGAGAAAAGTGTCTTTTCATAGCAGATGTATTAATCTTTTGTTTGCTCAAAATTAATGGCCGTCAGGCTGTCGGGTGGCATTTTATGGTGCGAAAAGTGTGCGAAATTTAAGGCTTCGCACACTTTTCAAATTTGCGATGAATCTGTAATCTGTTTATATATAGCGAATTATATCGTCGATGAATTGACTGTCGATTTTCTCTCCGAGCAGTATTTCGCAGACATGTTTGCGGCGGTATGATATGGTTCCTTTTGTGCGGCCTAAGAGAATTGTCATCTGAGAGGGTGTGATTCCGCATCGTATAAGGAGCACTACATGATAATCATGCGGTTTGAGGTTCTCCCCGACCAGAAGGTGCAGCCGTTCTTTGAAAAGCGGAGACGCTGATAAAATGGCTTCTTCGAGTTCTGTCCATATGCGGTTGTTGTCGGGTATGGTTTTGTTATCGGAAATGTATCGGTTTATTTTTCTGAGTATTTCAGAATCGAGGATATCGGCTTGAACAGGCGTTCTGTTGGCCGATTCTTCTTTTAGAAGTCTTATTTGTTCATATAAGCTTTCTTTGAGGCTTTCCAAGTTGGTTGTTGCCCCTTGTCCGGCAGTGGTGCTTATCGGATTCTCGCGTGGGGAGTCGCGCGCCGACAGGGATTTGCGCAGATTGTCGAGCTCAAGAATTGAGGAATGGAGGGAGAGTAAGAGGGTCTTTTTTTTGTTCCTTAAAAACAGAATCACGATAACAGATATTAAAACTATCAAAATCAGGGCGGCTATAATGTATGTAAACCGACGGTTGCGTTCTTCTTCCCGTGTTCGCTCTCTCTGATGAATCTGATAGTTATAAAAAGCATTCTGCATCAGGGCTTCCTGTGATTCGTGGCTGTCGTAATAACTTTCGAGTGCTGTAAAGTATTTTCTTATATAAGCGGGAATGGAATCGTCCGGGATAAGATTGTACAATTCTTCGGAGAACAGATTCCGGTATCCGTTCTTGCGGTTGTTTGTATCATTGTTATGGATAAGTTTGTCGGCATAGTAGTAGGCGCTGTCGATAATACCTGCAGCCAGATAAATATTGGAAGCATTAATATAGACTAAGTTCTGTTGTATCGGGAGTGCTTGCTCGGGAATTCCCCGAATCAATATTAAAGCGGAGTCAATCTCTCCTTTTTCTAACTTTATCGCTGCACGATATGTTTGCATCTGTATCTTATCCCTTTCGGTAAGATGTCGGGCATATTCAGTTGCTGTGATAAAACATTTATCTGCATCATCCAGTTTGTTCTGATGAAGATAGATGGCTCCTAACGAGTGGTAGTCATAGGCCAGATTGAATGTGTCACCTTCAATCGAATCAATCCGGAGTACATCTTCCATATACGGTATGGCCCGGGTATACAGCCGGAGTTTGCTCAAGACTCCGGCTGTCTGACTCAATATATTTCCTTTTACATTCAGTGCTTCGGGACCGTTATCCTTGATATGGTCAAGGCCATTCTGAAAATATTTCAGAGCCGATGGAAAATCACCCAGGTCACTATATGTCCTGCCGGCATAATAGAGTATTTCGGGGTATAGGTCGGAGCCACGGTAAAATGAGAGCAAATCAAGAATAAGGCTGTCCGATGTATGTGTGATATAAGCCTTGTCGCGTGCTTTGATTGCGAGGAAGTCATAGAAATGCCGGTCTGTGTCGGAAAGGCGTTGACAGTCGATGCTGTCAAGGCATAGCAATGCCTCCTTGGGCGAATCTGAAACAATCTCGGATATACGCATAAGACGCGGGTCTTTAGCGCTTTCAGAGCAGCCAATCAACAAAAGGAAACAGGTCAGAATTATTGATATACGACAAATCATTTTTGGCTTATAATTAGAAGCAACAGTTGAGTATTCAATCAGACAAATGCAAAATTAGTTATTTATTTGAAGTTTTCAATTTTTTGAGTTGAAAAAAACGAAATCTTTAAGCAGTGGCCGAAGTGAATAAAAAATTAGACTAAAAGTACACGGATAGAACGTAGGACGGAAAAAATGCTTAATTTTGCAAAGTTTATGCCTTGTGGGCATCAAGATAAATAAAGAATAATGATTATAACCAAATCACTGGCCATGTTCGGCCGCTTCTGCATGTATTTGGGGCGGGTTTTTGCCATTCCCGACCGTTGGTCGGTGTTCGGCAAGCGCACCGTGCAGGAGGTGTCGAAACTCGGCATCGATTCAATACCGCTTGTAATCGTAATATCGCTGTTCATCGGCGCTGTCTGCGCCATTCAGATGCAGCTCAATGTGACCTCGCCTATAATGCCGGCGTATTCCGTCGGGCTGGCGACACGTGAAATCATATTGCTCGAGTTCTCGAACTCTATTCTATGCCTGATTCTTGCCGGTAAGGTAGGCTCCAACATTGCCTCGGAAATCGGCACGATGCGCGTCACGGAGCAGATTGACGCTCTCGAAATCATGGGTGTCAACTCGGCCAACTATCTCACACTCCCCAAAATCGTAGGTTTCGTGCTGTTCATGCCTGTGCTGAGCGTGCTGTGCATGTTCATGGCTTTTATCGGCGGCTGGTGTGTTGCAGTGTTCACCGACCTCATACCGGTGTCGCGTTATATCTACGGCATACAGACCATGTTCAACGAGTGGTATGTGTGGTACGGCCTCATCAAGTCGCTCGTCTTTGCTTTCCTCATAGCCTCCATATCGTCGTTCTGCGGCTATTACGTTAAGGGCGGCGCTCTTCAGGTGGGCAAGGCAAGTACCGACGCTGTAGTGTCGAGCAGCATCTTTATTCTTTTGTTTGACGTTATTCTCACCAAACTCTTGCTGCAATGATTGAAGTAAAACAGCTTACAAAGTCGTTCGACGACCGCACTGTGCTTCACAGTGTCGACGCTACATTCTATACCGGCAAGACCAACCTGATTATAGGTCAGAGCGGTTCGGGCAAGACCGTGCTTATGAAGTCACTCGTGGGTCTGCTGACTCCCGACAGCGGCGAAATCCTCTTTGATGGCCGCAATCTGCTGGGTATGAAGCATCAGGAGGTGAAGGAGCTGCGCAAGGAAATCGGTATGCTTTTTCAGGGGTCGGCTCTTTTCGACTCGGAGACAGTGCTCGGCAATGTAATGTTTCCTCTGGTGATGTTCACCGACATGAGCCGTGCCGAGATGCGCGACCGTGCCATGTTCTGCATCGAGCGTGTAAATCTCAAGGGCGCCGAGAACAAGTATCCCTCTGAAATATCCGGCGGTATGCAGAAGCGTGTGGCAATTGCCCGTGCGATTTCGCTTAATCCCAAATATCTCTTCTGCGACGAACCCAACTCGGGTCTCGACCCCAAGACCTCGATACTGATTGACGAACTGCTGAGCGACATCACTCACGAATATAATATTACTACGGTAATCAATACTCACGATATGAACTCGGTGCTCGGCATCGGCGAGAATATCATATTCATCAACAAGGGCTACCGTGAGTGGGTGGGCGACATGAGCCAGATTTACACCACCACCAACGAGGCGCTCAACGACTTCGTATTCGCCACTCGCCTCTTCCAGGAAGTGCGCGAGTATGTGGCTGAAAACGGAACAATCGATAAGCGCAAGGTACAGAAATGAGATTCGCCGATATACCGGGGCATGAAGAGGTGAAGGCCCGTCTGCGCGAGATGGTCGACACCGACCGTATTCCTCACGCGCTGCTGCTCGAGGGTCCGGCCGGAAGCGGCAAGTTTGCCCTTGCACGTGCCCTGGCGGCTTATATCCATTGCACCGACCGCACGCCCGACGGCGACAGCTGCGGCAAATGTCCCTCGTGCCGGCAGCATCAGGCTTTCAACCACATCGACACATTGTATTCGTTCCCCGTGGTGAAGAAGAGCGGCAAACCGGCTGTTTCTGACGACTACGCCGAGCTTTTCCACGAGTTCATGCAGAAGTATCCCTACATGGACATTGACCGCTGGCTCGAATCGCTCGACAATATAAACGCCCAGCCTCAGATTTATGTCGAGGAGGGCAACGAGCTTCTGCGCAGGCTGTCGTACATGGCACGTCAGTCGAAATATAAGGTAGTGCTTCTGTGGCTGCCTGAGCGCTTCAAGGAGGAGACGGCAAACAAACTTCTCAAGCTTGTCGAGGAGCCGTTTGCCGACACCATTTTCATTATGGTGAGCAACAATTCCCGTGGAATACTGCCCACCATTTATTCGCGTACTCAGCGCATAATGGTGAAGCGCTACGACAGCGACGAAATCGCCGCCATACTTGAAAGCATGGGATATGATGCCGATACCGCATCTCAGTGCGCGAATATAGCCACGAATGTAAACGAAGCCCTGAAAATCGCCGGCGTATCGAAAGAGCGTCTGCAGTACTTCGAGTTTTTCGTCAGCCTGATGCGCAAGGCCTACGGCCGCAAGGTGGCCGAGCTGCGTGAGTGGAGTGTGGCTGTTGCAGCTCTCGGCCGTGAGCCCGTAATGCAGTTTATCGATTACTGCACGCGGCTTGTGCGCGAGAGTTTCATAATGCACCTCGGCGACCCTCGTCTTCTCACGCTCAACGCCGACGAGCTGGCATTTACCCGTAAATTTTTCCCTTTCATCAACGAGAAGAATGTTATTGACATGATTGCTCTCTTCGATGACGCACGCCGCGACATCGCCGGTAATGCAAATGCTAAAATCGTACTTTTCGACGTTGCCGTGAGAATCATAATGCTTATCCGTCGCACGTGACAACAGATAGTTTTCTCTCCTCAGTAGCGGCATATTATGCAGCAGGTGTTTCAGGCCGTCCATCGGCCGAGACCATTGTGTATGTGCTTCCCAACAAGCGCAGCGCCATGTTTCTTAAGAAATATGTGCGCGAGCAAGTGAGTGGAGTGGCGGTGATGCCGCGCTTCATGACGATGGGCAATTTTATCAGCACGTTTGCCGCCCGGCCTGAAGCGCCGGGGCGGGAACTGATTTTTATCCTTTATAAGGCGTACCGTCAGGTGCTTGCAAGGCACGGCCGCAAGGATGACGGCAATTCGTTCGATTCGTTTATTCACTGGGGCGACATGATGCTCGAGGATTTCGACGATATCGACCGTTCGCTTGTAAACGCCGACGAACTGTACCGTAACCTAAAGGACACTAAGGAGATACAAGCCGACTATCTCACCGACGGCCAGAAAGAAGTAATCCGCACCGTGTGGGGCGAGAGTCGTCTTACCGAGGCGTGCAGCGACTTCTGGATGCACGTCAACCACAACGGCGGAGAAGAGTCTCCCTCGGGCAAGTTCCTGTATCTGTGGGAAATACTCGGCGAGGTTTATCATGAGTATCACCGGCTGCTCAAAGAAAAAGGTGTCGAATCGCCCGGCGGACAGTTCCGCTCGGCGCTATTCGCCGTTGAGGCTCTGCATGACTACGACATAACCCGCGACACGCACTATGTGTTTGTTGGCTTCAATGATTTGTCGACAGCCGAAACTCTTATATTCGAGAAACTGCATCGCCTCGGTGCCGCTTCTTTCTTCTGGGATACAGCTCCGCTGTCGCTGGTGGCCGAAGCTTCAGGACATGCTCTCCCAAGGTCAATGACGCGCCTCATGAGGCTTGCCAAGGCATTTCCCATGCCCGATGACTATGAGCTTCCTCTCCCGGAATTTCAGCATGAAGTTTATGTTAACTCCGTCCCGTCGAACATCGGACAGGCCAAAGCCATATCGCCCGTTCTGCGCGAATGGGCAGTGAAAGACTGTCTTGACCCGGCCAATCCGATTAATACGGCTCTTGTGCTGCCCGACCAGAATCTGCTTTTGCCCTCGCTTATGTCAATCCCTGCCGATATCAGGGCCGTGAACATATCCATGGGTATGAGTTACCGTACAACTAATTTCGCGTCGCTCCTGCATTCGATAGTGAGTATGCAGCTCAGGGCGAGAGCTATCCGGGGCGTCACGCATTTTTATTACGAGGACGTGAAAGCCGTCATTTCGCAGCCTCATATACAGATGGTTGCCGGCAAATACGCCGATGCGGTGGGCGAGTATGTGTCGGAATACAAATTGTACAATATCCCTGCCGCTGACCTTGTGGCCGAAGCGCCCGAACTGGCGCCCGTTTTCACTCCCGTGCATGATTTGGGCGATGCGCAGCAGGTGGCCGATTACCTTATCGCGCTTTTCGACTGGCTCGAAAAGCTGCTTGCCGAGAGCACCGACAAAAATCTCTCGGAGGGATTCGAGACCAAGGCACTCGCATATTTCCGCGACGAGGTGAAAGCGCTGTCGGCTCTAATCGGCGAGTATGATGTCGAGATGAACGACAGCACATTTTTCAGTCTTTTCGAACGTCTGTTCAACAGCCGCGGGCTTACTGTCAACGGTACGCCGCTGGCAGGCCTTCAGGTGCTCGGCGTGCTTGAGACTCGTGCCCTGGACTTCGACAATGTGATTATTCTGTCAGTGAACGAACGCGTTTTTCCACGCAAGCAGTATTCACGCACTATGATTCCGGCAAATCTTCGTGCCGGCTTTGGTCTCCCCGATTTCAATTCACTCGAATGGACTTATGGCTATTGCTTCTACCGTCTGCTGGCACGTGCCAAGCGTGTCGAACTCTTTTACGATTCACGCAGCGAGGGCGTGGGCAACGGCGAAATATCGCGCTATATATCGCAGTTGCGTTATCTGATGCCGTCGGTCAAAGTCATGTTCCGCTCGCATGTTTACGGCACGCAGTCGGATACCGACATAAAAATATCGGTGCCTAAGTCGCCCGAGGTAATGGCGCAGCTCGAACGCTTCAAAAAAGGCGGCGATTTGCGCCTGTCGGCAACGGCGCTGAAATCGTTCCGGGCCTGTCCTATGAAGTTTTATCTCGAATACGTGCGCAGGATGCGTACGGGCGATGAGCTTCACGACAATCTCGATGCGTCTGATTACGGCACGGCATTACACAATACCATTCAGAGCCTGTTCGAGGCATATCCTTCCAGTCTGATTGGCCATGATGCCTACTGTCACTGGCTGTCGCCTGACAACGATGAAGTGGATAGGGCAGCCCTGCTGTTCACAAAGCTCCAGCGTGCGCCTATCCTTGAGAAAAACAAGCGTCGCGAAGAGACAATCGACTGGGACAAAGTGAATGCCGTGCATCTGAATGCCGAAGGCGAACTCGCCGCCAGGGTGCTCGCGATGATGGCCCGTACGAATCTCGAGGCCGAGCGCGACTTTTATCTTGAGTTGTCAAGAGGCTTTGTTTATGTAGGTAAGGAAGTGGAGGTGAGCGGATTATGGAGAATCAATCCTGAGCTTGCCGTGAATTTCTACATGTCGATTGACCGCGTCGACCGGACTTCTGCGGATGCCTTGCGTTTTGTCGATTTCAAAACCGGCAACGAGAATCTTGGTGTCGAATCTATCGAGACGATGCTCTCTGAAGACGCATCGCATACCGACGGTCTCTTCCAGCTTCTAACTTACAGCGAAGCTTATCAGTCTATCAAAGAGACTGATGTCTCAATTATGCCCATGCTGCATCCCATGCGGCTGCTCTCGAACGGCGGCAAGCTCAGGCCTCTGACTCTGGCAAAACAGAAAATCGAGGATTACAACGACGTAAAAGAAACTTTTGCGCCGCAGCTCTATGCCTTTATCGAACGCATTTTTAATCCTGACGAAGATTTTGTGCAGTGCACGAACAAGGACAATTGCACCTATTGCTCGTTCCGCACCATGTGCGGCCGAATGGAGAAAAAAGAATTCTGACCAATGGCCGGCATATACGTCCATGTTCCTTTCTGCCATGCGAAATGCGCCTACTGCGACTTCTATTCGCTGGCAAATACACGCTTTATGCGTGCCTACACCGATGCCGTCATTGCGGAGTGGAATTCACGCAAGAGTGAAATAGGTGAGGATTCTGTGCGGACCCTCTACTTCGGCGGAGGCACTCCATCGATTCTTAAGCCTGAAGATTTTCAGCGTATAGCCACAGTTTTCCCCACGGAACATCTTGAGGAATTTACTATCGAGGTCAATCCCGAGGATGTAAATCCTGATAGGGTTTTGGCATGGAAAGCCGTAGGGGTTAATCGCGTAAGTATGGGTGTGCAGTCGCTTGTCGATGAAGAGCTTAAATTTGTCGGGCGACGGCATTCGTCTGTCGAAGCTCTGGAAGCCATCGATTGTCTTCGTGCCGGTGGCATATGCAATATCAGCTGTGACCTTATCTACGGACTTCCGATGCAAACCCTTGATTCATGGGTCTTATCACTCGACACTCTTCTTGACAAAAATATTCAGCACCTTTCGGCGTATTGCCTGAGTTATGAGCCGGGTACACGGCTCACTATGAAACGTGACCGCGGAGAAATAATGGAAGCCGACGAAGAACTGATTGCCGACATGTACGGTATGCTGTGTGAGAAAGCGGCACAAAAAGACTTCAGTCACTATGAAATCTCTAATTTCGCTCTTCCGGGCTTTCATTCGCGGCATAACTCCTCATATTGGAATTCCACTCCTTACCTTGGTCTCGGCCCCGGCGCTCACAGTCTCGGAGCCGACGGTGTGCGGCGTTATGTACCTTCTGACATAAAAGCGTATGTGGCTCATCCGGCAGAAGCCGCAGTTGTGGATGAGGAAGACGAAATCGACCGCTTCAATGACCTGATACTCATTAGCCTGCGCACGGCTCATGGTATGGCGCTTGATGCTGTTCCGTCAGAATATCTCCCTCAGCTCGTGACTTCGGCAAAGCCGCATATAACGGCCGGCCGTCTTACCGAAGTTGACGGCCGGCTGATTATTCCTGAAGAACAATGGCTGATATCCGATATGGTTATTCGCGATTTGTTCCGCTAAAAAGCATTTATTTTTTATCGAGCACCTCGTAGATTGAGTGATTGCTCTTGAATTCCGGCACTATGTCTTTCATCAGTGCTACGATGCCCATGCAGTCGCATTCCGAACTTTTGTCCACGAGATTGCAGATGTCTTTGCTGACATCGGTATAATCGTATTCGCGTACTTTGGCAATCTTGATTTTGGCGTGGTTTGTCGGCAGGGTTGTCTCTTTGTCGTTGAGCACTTCCTCATAAAGCTTCTCGCCGTCGCGGAGACCCGTGAAGACAATGTCGATATTCTGGGCGCCGCTGAGTTTAATCATGCGGGTCGCGAGGTCGACGATTTTTACCGGCTTGCCCATGTCGAACACATAGATTTCGCCGCCGTTGCCCATGGTGCCCGCCTCGAGCACGAGTTTGCATGCCTCTGGTATCAGCATGAAGTAACGCACGATGTTCGGGTCCGTCACGGTCACCGGACCGCCTTTGCGTATCTGCTCTTTGAACAGAGGTATCACCGAACCGTTCGAGCCGAGCACATTGCCGAAGCGTGTTGTCACAAACTGTGTCACTCCCTTGATTTTGCCGTCCTTGATGGCCTTGTCGAGGCTCTGCACATATATTTCGCATATGCGTTTAGAGCATCCCATTACGTTGGTGGGATTCACCGCCTTGTCGGTGGAAATCATCACAAATTTCCGAACGCCGTATTTTACCGCCAGGTCGGCAATAACCTTGGTGCCGTATACGTTGTTGTAGATGCTTTCACGGGGATTGTCTTCCATCATGGGCACGTGCTTGTAGGCGGCGGCATGGAAAGTGTATTCCGGACGGTGCTCTGCAAAAATCTCTTCCATACGCGATGCGTTCGAGATATCACCGATTATAGTGAAGGCCTTGAGGTTCGGCCACTCGCGTGCCATCATCAGGCGTATATCGTGCAGGGGTGTCTCTGCCTGGTCTACGAGAATGAGTTCGGATGGAGTGAATGATGCAATCTGGCGTACCATTTCGCTGCCAATGGAGCCTGCGGCGCCGGTGATGAGAATTTTTTTGCCGGTGAGAAGCCCGCCGATTGCATCCATGTCGATTTCTATGGCATCGCGCGGCAGCAAATCTTCAAGTTCGAGCGGTTTGAGCTGTTTGTGGTTGAGATTTGTCTTTCCGTCCCACTCGATTTCAGCCGACATGGCGAGAATTTTGATGTTGCCTTCTATAAGCAGATTTTGCATCTCGGCATTTTCGCGCAGGGCTTCTGTTTTCAGAGGCGATACGAAAAGCTCTGTCGCACGGCGTTCTTTCATCTCTTTTATCAGGTTTTCGTCGTTTGGAAACACGGGTACACCCATGAGAATACGGTTCTGCATGTCCTGACCGTCAGATACAAAGCCTACAACTTCATATTTGGCCGGATGCTGGTTGCGTATACTTTTTGCAAGGCTGATGCCTCCGCGTTTTACGCCGTATATGAAAATACGTTCTTTGCGGCCATCCATGGCAGTGGTGTCGTAGAGATATTTGACAATCACACGGACCATCCACATGAAAAGCACCGCCATGACAGACGACAGCAGTATTTCGGCTGAGGTAATGGTAAGTGGAACGAAAAGGCTGATGATGAAAATACAGGCAAGGGCCATGAGCGCAGCAAAACCGATGCGCTGCAGGTCGACGAACGATGAGTAGCGTATTACGCCGGAATATGTATGGAAAATATGGAAACCGAGTATATAGCACAGCAGACAGATGCCATATGTGAGAAGCTGCTGCATGGGTGAGCCGATTATGAATCGGGCTATGCCGCCAAGTGCAACCTGTACTGTGACAAAGGAAAACAGTACAATCAGACAATCGATTATGAATATCGCCCAATAGGGGAGCGCGCGTTTACTGAAATACCAGGAGAATATATTCATTTCGATTAAAGTTTTATATGCTTAAAATTTTGGCCGTTAACAAAATTGAAAAGGATGTGGAATTCCTTGTGTTGAGCAATTTGCTGCAAATTTACAACATTTAAACTATATTGACAAATTTGTGGTCAAATTTATATATAAAAACTTTTGGAATCTTCAGAAATTGAGATTCGGGGTATTTTCTTTACAGTTTTCTTTTTATAGCTGAAAGCATTTCAAGGCAAAGTGAATCTTTCATCACTGTCAGAGTGCCGAAATATACAAAGGCGCCAAACAAGGTGCCGAAGATTAATTGCATAACGATGTCGCCGGTAATGAAGCAGATGGCTGCTACGGCGCATATCATGGTTAAAGTGGCAATGATATACGATGGCTGGAATAAAGCGGATATTTTGAAAGGGTAATACTCCTTACCCCATATGATTTGAATCAGCAGTACGGCCAGTTCGGCAAAAAAAGTGGAGACTGCTGCTCCGATAGCTCCGAAAGGAGGTATGAGCATGAAATTCAGTATAAGATTTACCGCCGCTCCTCCGCTGACACTCCATATCACAAGTCTGATTTTGTCCATCGGGAAGAGAATCTGTATGCCCATTACGTTGGTGATGCTTATAAATATGATTACCGGAGCGTTGAAATACACCACCGGAATGGCCGGAATATATTCCGGACCGCAAAAAATCACTGTTACGGGGGGGGCAAGCAGTATCAGCCCGAAACATATCGGAAGCGACAGCCCCAAAGTCAGTCTCAGTGATTTGTTGATTACGGAACTGAAACTTTCCATATCGCCGGCTTTCAGAAGATGCGAGCAGCGCGGCAGCATCACCGTGCCAATCGAGACTATGAACGTGAGTGCAATATGTGTGATTTTTGTACCGGCCGTGAAATATCCTGTTTCTGTGTCGCCCGATATGAAGCCGAGCATCACTGAATTGAGCTGAATGTACAGACTAGTGATAAGGTTGAATGCGAAAACCTGTAAGGCCGGAGATATATGTCGTGTAAAATTCAGTTCTCTGAATCTGATGTTGCTGAAACCGATGTGTTTGCGGAGGTGGGTGAAATTCAGAATATTGTTACCTACGGTGGAGGCAACAATAATTATGCCGTAATAAAATAAGTCGGAATGATTTTTTACGAAGATGAATAGCGCGGCGGCAGCTAATGTCCTTACAATAATGGCTCTTATTGTGATGAATTTAAAATCCTCGATGCCTTGATAAAACCAGTTTACTCCAAGGGAATTGAATATTATCGAGAGACTTAACAGATAGAACAGACCCGACTGACTGTGAATCTGCGGCACGAATCTTGCAAGAAGCCATACGCCGATATAGCCCAGCAGACAAAGCGCTGTGGTAAGGATGATAATTTCCACCGTCACTTTGTCGCGGTTCTGTTTGTCGTCGCGGTATTTGGCTATTTCTTTGACTGCATATAAAGGAATGCCGAGACTCGTCAGGAGAATGATGTATGAAATTACTGAATTAAGAAAGTTTACCGCACCGATACCGTCCGGCGAAAGAATTCTTGCGGCATATGGAAAAGTAATCACAGGAAATATTATTCCTGAAATTGTATTTATGCCGTTGAGTATTATGTTCTTTTTTACAGAAGCCATGTGTCGGTCGTAGGGTGTGCGGCTGAAACAACCAAGCGGAGTGCGCCGTTGTTATATCAAAAACGAATATCTGAACAAAATATTATCTTATGGCTGTTACAAAAGCGCTTTTCAAGCAACAACTCACTGATTTACTCAGTGGCTATATCGACAAATACATCGGCAATGACGAGAATCCGCAGATTCGTGTGGTTCCGGCCGACCTCACAGCCGACATTGTCAGCGGCAGTGACTTTCTCAATGAAATCGCAGAGAGCGAGGAAGTAATTGAAATCGCGGCTGCCGCCGACGACGCGGAGTCAGAGGAAGCATCCGATTATCAGGCGTCACGTATCCCCGATTTTTATGAGCTCCGAGATTACGTGAAAGAAACCGGCGGCCGCAAGACTGTCGATGTCGCGGCCGTCGATGCCCTTGTCGCTAAATATTTCGGCTGATTGTCTGATTATATTTTCTTGCCTGCGATGAATACGTCGCGGAGCCAGGGTGTCGTGTAAGCGTACGGAATGAACGCGAGCGACGGCACCGGCTTCGTTACGATGAACGATGCCGTGCGTCCCGGAGCCAGCGTACCGAGTTCAGTGCCGAGTTCCATTGCCGCTGCACCGTTCAGTGTGCATGCGGCAAGTGCCTCGGCTGGTGTCAGGCGCATTTTGATGCACCCGAGCGCCCACACCATGCGCATGTCGCCCGACGGCGACGAGCCGGGATTGTAATCCGACGCGAGCGCCACGGTGAGCCCTGCGTCAACGGCCTGCCGAGCCGGTGCATAAGGCATTCCGAGAAAGAATGACGCGCCCGGCAGCATTGTGGCCACAGTGTCGCTGTTGCGCAGAACTTCGATTTCGTCGGCGCCCATGCGTTCGAGGTGGTCGACAGATATCGCACGGTGTTTTACGCCAATCTGTACGCCGCCCGAGTTGTCGAGCTCGTTGGCATGGATTTTTGGCCGGAGCCCGAAGTGTGCCGCTGCGCTAAGTATGCGGTCGGTCTCCTCAACGGTGAAGAAGCCGCGGTCGCAGAATACATCGACATAATCGGCAAGCCCTTCGGCGGCTACCGCCGGCAGCATCTCGCGTATCAGCATGTCCACATACTCGCCCTGTCGGCCCTGATAGGCACGCCCGACGGCATGAGCGCCCAAGAATGTGATTTTTACACGCGCAGGCACGCTTTCGCGAATCCGCGCAGCCACACGTAGCATCTTAAGTTCGTCGGCTACGGTGAGGCCGTAGCCGCTCTTCACTTCAAACGCTCCCGTGCCTTTCGACATCATTTCGCGGGCACGTTCGAGACTTTGGCGGTACAGTTCGTCCTCGGATGTGTCGTGCAGGCGGTCGGCAGAATTAAGAATTCCTCCTCCGCGTGCCGCTATCTCTTCGTAACTCAGACCGCGGATTTTGTCAAGGAACTCGCCGTCGCGGCTTCCGGCATAGATGATATGTGTGTGCGAATCGCAGAAGGTCGGCATCACGTCTCCCCCCCCGGCATCGTATATTTCTTCGGAAGCGTTTTCTGCTCCGAAATCTTTCATGTCGCCGTAGGCCTTTATTTTGCCGTCGCGGATTCTCAGCCATGCGTTCTCGGCTGCGGGCACATTGTCCATTTGTGCGCCTGCGAGGTGGCCGACACTGCTGTCAGCCACCATGTGCAGGCGTTTGATGTTGATTATGTACATCTCAGAGGCTTTCTACAAATTTTACCGATTTTTCAATCAGCGGCGACATGACGGTGTCGACGTCGATAAACGGAACTTCGGCGCGGTAGGCGGTGAAAAGTTCTTCGACTGGCTTCGACGAGCGCGCCGGACGGCGGAATTCGAGAGCTTGTGCCGCGGTGAAGAGCTCGATGCCAAGTATGCGGGCAGTGTTGTCTACCACTCGTATAAGTTTTGTCGCTGAGTTGGCGCCCATTGACACGTGGTCTTCCTGACCCTGTGACGAAGGTATGGAGTCACAGCTTGTAGGCCAGCAAAGACCTTTCGACTGATTGAGAATCGAGGCCGCGGCATACTGTGCAATCATGAAGCCGGAGTTCAGTCCGGGGCGTGCCACAAGGAACGACGGCAGCCCGCGTGTACCTGAAATCAGCTTGTAGATGCGGCGCTCGGAGATGTTCGACAGTTCGGTGAGGGCGGTGCAGAGGAAATCCATCGGCAGCGCTATCGGCTCGCCGTGGAAGTTGCCGGCTGACACTATGATGTCTTCGTCGGGGAATATGGTCGGGTTGTCGGTCGGGCTGTTTATTTCATCTTCCATTACGGCCTGTGCGTAGTTGAGCGTGTCGAGCACGGCGCCGTGTACCTGAGGAATGCAGCGGAAAGAGTAGGGGTCCTGCACGTGTTCTTTATGACGCGCTATGAGCTGGCTGCCTTCGAGTATGGAGCGCATTTTGTCGGCTACGGCAATCTGTCCGGGATGATGACGCACTTCGTTCACCTCCTTGCCGAAGGGCTCTATACGCCCGTCGAATGCTTCGAGCGACATGGCGGCAACGCTGAGGGCGGCATTGAAGAGACGGCGTGCGCGGCAAATGGCCCATGTGCCGTGGGCCGACATGAACTGTGTGCCGTTGAGCAGCGCGAGGCCTTCTTTTGATTTTAGGGTGAGGGGTTTCCAGCCTTTCACGGCCAGGACGTCGGCGGCGGGCAGGATTTCGCCCTGATAGAGCACTTCGCCAAGGCCGAGCAGCGGCAGACACATGTTGGCGAGCGGTGCGAGGTCTCCCGATGCGCCCAGAGAGCCCTGCTGATATACCACGGGCAGCACGTCTTCGTTGAAGAAGTCCACAAGGCGCTGCACGGTGGCCAGCTGTACGCCCGAGTTACCGTAGCTGAGCGACTGTATTTTGAGCAGCAGCATCATTTTTACGATTTCGGGGGCTACGCGGTCGCCGGTGCCGCAGGCGTGGCTCTTCACCAGATTGCTCTGGAGCGTCGAGAGGTCTTTGGCATTGATTGATATGTTGCACAGTGAGCCGAAACCGGTGGTGATGCCATAAAGCGGTTCGTTTGTGCGCTCTATTTTGTCGTCGAGGAATTCGCGGCATTTGTTGATGAGTGCCGTGCATTCGTCGCTGAGAACGAGTTTGGCGCCCGTCTCGATTATTTCGCAGGCTTTTTCTATGGTAAGCCGTTCGGTGTTTATCTGATGTATGTTATTCATGGCTGAGGGCTTTGTCTATTATTGAATCGGAAGCGAAATTGGGGAGGGTGACGCGCAGGCCCGGAGTGCGCTCCATCTCGCGCCGTATGGCGTCGTATGCGCCTTTGTTGCGTGCCCACGAGCGGCGTGTGATGCCGTTGTTCACGTCCCACAGGAGCATTTCGCGTATACGGCTGTCGGCTTCGTCGGAGCCGTCAATCACCATGCCGAAGCCGCCGTTGATTACCTCGCCCCAGCCTACACCGCCTCCGTTGTGGAGCGATACCCAGGTGGCGCCTCGGAAAGCATCTCCGATTACATTCTGCACGGCCATGTCCGCGGTGTACTGCGAGCCGTCGTAGATATTCGATGTCTCGCGGTATGGTGAGTCGGTGCCCGACACGTCGTGGTGGTCGCGGCCGAGTACTACCGGGGCGGTGATTTCGCCGCGGCGTATGGCGTCGTTGAAGGCGAGGGCTATTTTTGTGCGCCCTTCGGAGTCGGCGTAGAGAATACGCGCCTGCGAACCTACCACAAGGTGGTTGCGGCCGGCTTCTTTAATCCAGTGTATGTTGTCGTCGAGCTGCGAGCAAATGTCTTCGGGTGCGTGTTCGCGTATTTCCTCAAGTACGCGTGCGGCTATGCGGTCAGTGGCCTCGAGGTCGGCCGGATTGCACGAGGTGCACACCCAGCGGAAGGGGCCGAAGCCATAGTCGAAGAACAGCGGACCCATTATGTCCTGCACGTAGGATGGATAGCGGAATTTGCCGTCCTCGCCGAGCACGTCGGCACCGGCGCGCGACGATTCGAGCAGGAAGGCGTTGCCGTAGTCGAAGAAATACATGCCGCGTGCCGTCATTTTGTTGATAGCCTTTACCTGACGGCGGAGCGACTCCTGGACGCGTTTGCGGAATTCTTCGGGGGCGTCGGCCATCATGGCTTTCGATTCCTCGAACGACAGACCGACGGGATAATAGCCTCCGGCCCAAGGATTGTGGAGCGAGGTCTGGTCGGAGCCGAGTTCCACATCGAGGTCTTCTTCGGCGAGACGTTCCCACAAATCGACTATATTTCCCTGATAGGCGAGTGATACGGCTTCGTGAGCGGCCTTGGCCTGGCGTGCGCGTGCAAGCAGAGTGTCGAGGTCGGTGTAGACCTCGTCGACCCAGCCCTGCGAGCGTCGTTTTTCGACCGCCGAGGGATTTATTTCGGCGGTGATGCTCACTACGCCCGAGATGTTGCCTGCCTTGGGCTGTGCGCCCGACATGCCTCCCAGACCCGATGTGACGAACAGCAGCCCTCCGAGGTCTTTCTGTCCCGGCTTCATGTGACGGCGCCCGGCGTTGAGCACAGTGATTGTTGTGCCGTGTACAATGCCCTGCGGACCTATGTACATATATGAGCCTGCGGTCATCTGGCCGTACTGGCTCACGCCCATTGCGTTGAAGCGCTCCCAGTCGTCGGGTTTTGAATAATTCGGAATCACCATGCCGTTTGTCACCACTACACGCGGTGCGCCTTTGTGCGAGGGGAAGAGACCCAGTGGATGACCCGAGTACATCACCAGTGTCTGTTCGTCGGTCATCTCGCTCAGATACTGCATGGTGAGCAGGTACTGGGCCCAGTTCTGAAATACGGCGCCGTTGCCGCCGTAGGTGATGAGTTCGTGCGGATGCTGGGCCACGGCGCGGTCGAGATTGTTCTGTATCATCATCATGATGGCTGCCGCCTGACGCGAACGTGCCGGATACTCGTCAATCGGACGCGCGTGCATCTCGTAGTCGGGGCGGAAGCGGTACATGTATATGCGGCCGTAGCGGCGCAGCTCGTCGGCGAACTCCGGGGCGAGAACGGCATGGTGCTTTTCAGGAAAATACCTGAGCGCGTTTTTGAGTGCGAGACGTTCCTGCTCGGGAGTGAGGATTTTCTTACGCCGCGGCGCATGGTTCACCGTTGTGTCGTAAGGCTTGGGCGCAGGCAGTTCGTCGGGAATGCCTGCCCGGATGGCGTTGCGGAATTCGTCTGTTGTCATTTTGATGATATTATGGTATTGACTTTTTCTATTATCGACTTTTCGGCTGCGTCGGCCTGAGCCTCGGTTTCGGCTGCGGCGGCAACGAATTTGTCGGCAAGCTCACGGTTTTTGAGGCCTGCTGCATTGATGCGGACGTTGAGGCCTGCGCCATGTACGGCGGCTCGGGCTGCCAGTGCGCCCACGCCGGCGTCGCTCACCGAGGCCGGATTGCCTTTTTCGGCCATTTCGGCCAGAATTCCGAAGGTGCGGAGCGAGGCTTCCATGGTCTCAAGAGGCACTGCGCAGGCATATTCCGTAGCTTTTTCGAGGGCTTCGGCACGCGCGGCTTTTTCTTCGTCGGTACCTTTGGGCATGGCGAACACATCCATTATGCGGTTGAATGCGTCGGTATCCTTGTCCACGAGGTGAAGCAGTTCTTCCATAAGCGCCTGGCCTTTTTCGGCTATGTCGGAGAATTCCTCCCAGCGCTCGTCCCACCCGGCTTTGTGTGCCGAGAGATTGGCCACCATTGTGCCGAGAGCCGCTGCGAGTGCGCCCATATAGGCCGAAATGGAGCCGCCGCCGGGAGCCGGCGATTCTGAGGCTGTCTCCTCGGCGAAGCCGCGGCAGGTGAGGTCTACAAGGCGTTTTGCAGGCTTGGCATCGGCCTCAAGCATATATTCGATTACCTTCTCTTCGGGCTTGAACGGACGCAGTTCGTCGAGACCCATCGATTTGATTGCCATTCGCACAATCTCGCGTTCGGGTATGCCGAGCGAGCGCTGCTGCATGCGCAGATAGTGCTTGCCGGCTTCAATCAGTGTCTTTTTCGGAACGAGACCTACGATTTCTGTACCCGTGACACGGATTCCGCGGGCTGCGGCGGCACGGCATACCTCGTCGAAAGCCTTGTGAAGAGGAGTTACATTGGTGTCGGTGATGTTCATCGACACCTGGGCGATGCCGTATTCGTCTATATACCAGCCTATGGCCTTGGTGCTTTTGAGCGTGCCGGGAATCATCACCGGCTTGCCGTTTTCGTCCTTGAGTGGTTTGCCGGTGAGCTTGCCGCCTTCGCGGGCCGGGCGTCCTTTCTCGCGTACGTCGAAGGCAATGGCATTGGCACGGCGTGTCGATGTGGTGTTGAGGTTGAAGTTGACGGCAATGAGGAAGTCGCGGGCGCCTACGGTGGTTGCGCCTGTGCGTGCGGCTTCGTCATCGAACGGACGGTCGCCGAAGTCGGCGCCTTTGCCCTCGTGACCGAGTTTTTCAGGTAGAGCCTCGTATTCGCCGGCGCGGCAGACGGCAAGATTCTTGCGTTCGGGCATGAAAGCCGCGGCTTCATAGCAGTAGGTGGGAATGTTGAGTTCGGTGGCAATGCGCTCGGCGAGTTTGCGCGAGAGTGCGGCGCATTCCTCAAGTGTGATGCCGGCTACCGGAATGAGCGGCAGCACGTCGGTGGCACCCATGCGCGGATGCGCGCCGTGATGATGACGCATGTCAATGAGTTCGGCGGCGCGTTTCACACCCTGAAAGGCGGCTTCGACAACGTCGTCAGGTTCTCCGACAAAGGTGACTACGGTGCGGTTGGTAGCCTGTCCGGGGTCGACGTCGAGAAGCTTCACTTCGGCCGCATTCTCTATGGCATCGGTAATACTTTTTATAATGGTCATGTCGCGCCCTTCGCTGAAATTGGGCACGCATTCGATGATTTGTTTCATGGCAAGATATGGTAAAGAAGGCAGTTGTGCCGTTCGCGGCGCAACTGCCTGTGTGTTTATTTTCAGATAGTATATCCGATGTAATTTGACGGAGAAATGGCATGGAGCTCGGCGCGCACGTCTTCCGATATGCCTTCGAGGCTGTCGATGAATGCGGCGATTGCGTCGCCATCGACTACGGAGTTGGTGCGTGTGAGCGCCTTGAGTGCTTCGTAGGGCTTGGGATAGCCTTCGCGGCGCAGAATTGTCTGGATAGCCTCAGCAACCACGCTCCAGCACCCGTTGAGGTCGGCGTCTATGGCCTCGCGGTGGAGTATGAGTTTGCCAAGACCCTTGAGGGTCGACTCGACTGCGATGAGCGAGTGAGCCATGGGTACGCCGATATTGCGGATGACGGTCGAGTCGGTGAGGTCGCGCTGCAGACGCGAGACGGGAAGCTTGGTCGAGAGGAACGTGAAGAGCGCGTCGGCGATGCCGAGGTTGCCTTCGGAGTTCTCGAAGTCAATCGGATTGACTTTGTGGGGCATGGCCGACGAACCTACCTCACCGGCTTTGATGCGCTGCTTGAAGTAGTTCATCGATATGTACGACCACATGTCGCGGTCGAGGTCGAGAATCACTGTGTTGATGCGGCGCAGTGCGTCGAAAATCGCAGCGAGGTTGTCGTAGTTCGATATCTGGGTGGTGAGGCACTCGCGCTCGATGCCGAGGCTGTCGCGAAGGAAACGCTGGGCGAAAATCTGCCAGTCGGTGCCGGGGAATGCCACGCGGTGGGCGTTGAAGTTGCCCGTTGCGCCGCCGAACTTACCCGACACGGGAGTTTTGCGGAGCGATTCGAGCTGTACTTCGAGGCGGTATGCGAATACAGCTATTTCCTTGCCTAATGTTGTAGGCGACGCGGGCTGGCCGTGGGTTTTGGCGAGCATCGGGATTTCGGCGTACTCCGATGCGAGTTCGTTGAGCTTTGCATCGAGGCGTTCGTAGGCCGGAATTATGATGTCGGAGAGGGCATCGCGCACCATCATGGGGAATGAAGTGTTGTTGATGTCCTGCGACGTGAGGCCGAAGTGGATGAATTCCTTGCGGTCGCTCAGACCGAGCGCGTCGAATTTACCTTTGATGTAGTATTCCACGGCCTTTACGTCGTGGTTGGTGGTCTTTTCGATGTTTTTCACTTCCTCGGCCTCGGCGACGGTGAAGTTTGCCGGGTCGTAGATTGCGCGCAGTGCGTCTTTCTGCTCCTGCGAGAGCTCGGGGAGCTGGGGCAGACCCATGTCCGAAAGGGCGATGAAGTACTCGATTTCGACTTTTACGCGGTAGCGGATGGTGGCGTATTCCGAAAAATAATCGGCCAAAGGCTCGCTCTTGGAGCGATAGCGTCCGTCAACGGGTGAGACGGCAGTAAGTGGTGCAAGTATCATATGTGACAGTGAAAAAATTTTCAGGGTTGGAATGTGTCGATGTGACGTCGTTTCTTTTCTTCGAGAATCTCGGATATCGTGAGGAAAATGCCGCTTTCCTCCACGTCGCCGAATTCATCGTTTATGGCCGTGCCGAACATCCGCATCGTAGGCGACAGGCTCATGTAGGCATGTACCAGAGGCGGTATGGTCTGGCCGTATTCGCGTACTTTGGCATTGAGTATGCGCATGTCTGACCGGAAATCCTCTCCGTTCAGGATTGCGGCGAGTTCTTCTGGACTTGTCTTTACAGACAGCGGCTTCAGAGGCCATACCAGATGCTCGGGGTCCGGGAAATATTTGTGAAGGAAGAAGAGTATGAGGTCGCGGGCGCGCTCGGTGTAACTTGGATACATGGTCACCTTCCCGAAAAGATATTTGAGATAAGGATAAACCACGGTGATGGCGCCCAGTCCGTCCCAGAGGTTGTCGAGCACGTAGATTGCCTTTGCGCCCGCACGCGACGACTGGTATTCAGGTCTTACGAACGAACGTCCCAGCTCGAGGGTATAGGGCAGATAGTCGTTCAGAAATTTCTCGGAGAAGCCGAACATATGGCTTGTGGCTATGCGCGGACGCCCTTGGGCGTCGCGCTCTATGTCGGGTCCGCAGATGAAGCGGTAACCTCCGAGAATGAGCTTGCTGTCCGGGTCCCATACCAGCAGCTGGCTGCACGGTGTGGGCATAGTGTCGAATTCGTCGATGTCGCATTCTTTGCCCGAACCGCCGCCGGCGCTGCGGAATGCGATTTCTCGCAGACGTCCTATTTCGCGCATGGTGTTGGGGGCATTGAACACGTTCACCACATACAGTTCGTTGCCGCCCTTGTTGGTCTTGCGCAGAAAGCGCTCCGGCGTAAGTTCGGCTTCAATCAGAGAGGTGTCGACAGGTTCTATTATCGGTTGATTCATAATTCGTCGTATTTGGACGGAAGTGAATAGACAGTTTTACGTAAGAGGGCCGCTTCGAGCACCGGGTCACGGCCTTCGGCCAGTTTCTGCCATGCTACGGGTTCGCCCACGGTCAGCGTGAAGTCCTTGCCGCGTGCGCGCATCACCTCACGTGGCAGCAGCACCATTTCGTAGTTGAACCTGATGCCGAGCCGTTTGCGGAGTCGGGCCCATCGGTAGAACGACGGTGAATTTTCGCCGCCGAAGTGCACTGGCACCACATCGCGGTGGCTGTCAATGGCTTTGGTTACAGCCATTTTGCGCCATATCAGGTCACGGACTTCTCCGTTGTCGTTGAGACGCGATACAAGGCCTGCCGGATAAATCACCACAGGATTGTCGCCTGCGAGCACGCTGTCAAGCAGCGCAGAAGCTTTCCGGCTTTGGGCTCCGTGTTTGTTTACGGGCACGAAGCACTCCTTGAGAGGGTCGATTGCCATAAGCAAATCGTTGACGACGAAATGCACCGGGCAATTGCCGTAAAACGAACTCAGCCATGCTATCATCGTGATGCCGTCCAGGCCGCCGAGCGGATGATTGCTCACCACAATGCAGCGTGGCGACTTCGGCATGTTCTCGCTTCCGCGAACATGTAGCTTCACGTCGAGTTCGCGCAGCACGCCACGGCAGAAATCCGCGCCCTGCAGCGGAAAGTTGTTTTCAAGCAGTGAGTTCATCTCGTCCTGACAGATGAGTTTCTCCAGAGCGCGCACCATGAATGAGGGCACGTAGCGGCTCCGTTCGCCTAAGCGCTCGTCAAGCACCTTCTGCAGGTCGATTCGTATGGGTCTGCCGCCGCTCATGTTTTTCTGCGTTCTTACTAAAATGCAAAATTAGGAATTTTCGATGAAAGAAAGACGGATTGTGTCAAAATTTGTACCTTTGCAGAAAAAGACGACGAACCTATCGATGAAAAGCATCCCGAAACAGTTTATCATCTGTTCCGCATCCATGACGGCCGCGTTATGTGTGCTGCTCCTGATGTTTCCTGGCGCGGATTTTTTCAGACAGCTCTTTGAATATCTTCTCGCCGGTGCCGTTTCCTTATGGGTTTACCGGCGTTTCTGTCCATCGAACGCCGGAGGCTTGTGTGCCCTTGGTGTAATATGGTTTTTAATGGCAGGGTATAATGTGCTGAATGTATGGTATTATACCACCCATGCCGGCGCTGATGCGTATTCCCCGGTGCTGATAATGGATGCGGCGCTTGCGTGGAGTCAGCTTACATCACTTGCAGCAGGCGTTCCGTCGCCAGTGTCTGCCAATCAGCAAGGTTACGGCACTATGCTGTATTATCTTTCGTTAGGCCGTGTTGCCGGTGTGGATGTCTATATGGCAGGAAGTATGCTGGCCACTTTGCTTTCTATAATTTTCACGGCAATCACTGCTTCTCGGATAGCAACTCCCGAAGGCAAAAGCCCTGCGGTTACTGCTACCACGGCGATAATATTGCTCGGAAGCATAGGCTTATATCTCACTACAGGATGTATACTTGTGAAAGATGCGTTCTTGTGTCTTGCTTCATCGGTGCTGATGTATGTGTTCTGCTGTGTAAAACGTCCATGGGTGATTTTTGCCGTGGCAGTCGCTGTTATAATTCCAGCCTCCGTTATCCGGCACTGGTTCGGGGCGTTCGTCGCTGTGCTTGCCGTCATTGGCATGTTTAGGGTGCCGGTGCGTAAAGTAGTTTCTCTTGCGGCGGTTGTTGTCGTAGCTGTGGGCATCCAGTTCTATATGTTGCATATCGAGGTTGCTCCTCGTCTGTTGCACGTTGACGAGACTGCCGATACTTTCAGTATTTACGAGAAAGACGATTTCAGGGCCGAGGTCTATCAGTCGGCCATGGGCGACTATGAGAATTTGCCGGTGCTTCATAAAGTTCTTCGCCTGCCAGTCTCAATGGCTATTCAGTTTCTGTCGCCGCTGCCCTGGGGATTTACACGGCATATCGGCTTCGGCCTGTCGTATTTCCACAATCATTTCAGCATTCCGTGGTACTGTGTATTGTGCCTGGTGCTTTACTTTATGTTTTTCTGTATCCCGAAAAATCCTGTAGAAGTTACTAAATCATTGGTAATGGGGGGGGTAGCTCTGTCGGTTACAGCTTATGTGTCCGGTGGAAGTGTGTCGCGTTATGTGCTTCCGTGGCTACCTTTCCTTATTCCGGCTGCAGCCTCGGTCATTGTCACCGTTGCATGGCGCCGCTTGTCATTCCGTTGGTTCTCTGCGGTGTACGCTCTTCTCATCTGTGCCGCTCTGATTGTAGTTTATCTGACTTTACAACCTTATTACGCAAGGGGGTGCGTATCATTTTAATGCTTATTTCAATAATCACCATAACCAAAGACGACGGGGTGCTCCTCAGACGCAATATCGACAGTGTGCGTCGCCAGAGGCTGTCTCGCGATGTGTCGGTAGAGCATCTTATTGTCAATGGCGGAGGGCCTTTGTGCAATTTGCCTAAAAAGAACTTCTGCACTGTGCTGGAGCATGAGCCGCAGGGTATATTCAACGCTATAAATTACGGTATTTCAAAAGCCTCCGGCGATGTAATCGGAGTTGTCCACGGCAATGATTTTCTTGCCGATAACTATGTGCTTGCACGGGTGGCCGACGCGCTCGGCGACCCTGACATTGATTTTGTGTACGGCGATGTGAATTTTGTCTCGCACGGCAAGCCCGGTGTTGTTTACCGTCACTATACTTCGGGCGATTTTGTTCCCTCGCACCTACTCAAGGGTTTTGCTCCGCCGCATCCCTCGCTCTTTATACGTCATGATGCGATGCTCAGGGTAGGACCGTATAACGAAAAGTTCAGGCTCGCAGCCGATTTCGACCTCTTTTTGAGGCTGTTTCTTGGCCGGCAGCCGTTCAAAGGCATACATATCCCCGGCGTTGCTGTGAATATGGAGCACGGCGGTATCTCTACAAATCTCCGCATCCGCATACAGGGAGGCACATATGAGAAATATAAGGCGCTACGCGACAACGGTTTCAATGTGTCGATGCTTAAAATCGCATCGCGAATATTTTTCTATATCCGACATAAAAAGTTATGATAGAGACACTGGCACTATATGCGCCCGAGGCGCAATTTGTTGAGCCTTATATCAAAGCGGCATTGCCCGGCGTGAGTGTATGCGGTATTGACGATGATGCGGCCGACATGGCTCTGATGATTTCGTCGACAGATATCTATGGCCCGGAAGCGCATGACATGACCGATGAAACCGCGACAATCGATGCCGGGTCGGTATGGAAAACTCGCGAAGATGATTTCTGCCGTACTGCCGTAGCAAAAGGCCTCCGGCCTGTAGTTCTTCGATGTCCCGATATAGTGGGCACCGGAATGACGGGTTTTGTCCGCCATATTGCCGAGGGCGTCTGGCGTGGCACTTTCCTGCATTTCCCCGGCAACGAGGCCCGGCGTAGTGTGGTTCATGCCGTCGATTTGGGCCGGGTTGCACGTGCGCTCGCCGAAGGCGGTCTGCCTGTGCGCGAAAAGCTTGTCTACAATGTTACCGACGGTGAGAATCCTACGGTTCACGACTTGGCCGAGGCAATTGCTTACCGTCTTGGCAACAAACGTATCTCCACTCTCAGCACACGTCCGCAGCAGTGGTTCGGCCGCATTGTTTATGGCAAAAGCAAATACGCTCTGTACACCACCACACGCACTTTTTCCTGCGAAGTCCTCTGCAATGACATCGCTTTCAGGCCCACACCGGTGTGTGAGTATCTCCGCACACATGTTTACGACGAAAACAGCCTATGAACAACTTTCTTGCCACATTAAAGAGCATCGCGAAAATCGTGCTCCAGTCGCGACCGGTGAAAAATATGCCGGCACCAGAAGGCAGTAGGATTATTGTCATGGGCAACGGCCCTTCGCTCAATGATACCATAGCCTCGCATCTGCCGTTGCTTAAGTCAACTCCGTCAATGGCTGTGAATTTCGCGGCGCTCGCTCCGGTCTTTTTCGACATCCGTCCGCGGTATTATGTCCTCGCCGACCCTCACTTTTTCGGCGCAAGCGACAACGGGGGCAATCTCGACAAGCTGCGTCAGGCGCTTGCACGTGTCGAGTGGAAAATGACTCTCTTTGTTCCTGCAAAATTTCTCAAAGCTGCCCGTAAGCACTACAGTGGCCTCGACCTGAAGCCGTTCAATTTCATTGGCCTTGAGGGCTACGATGCGTTCACACATGCGGCGTTCAGTGCCGGACTTGGTATGCCACGGCCGCGTAACGTGCTGGTTCCGGCCATAATGCTCGCAATCGGCATGGGATATAAAGAAGTGGTAATCACAGGTGCCGACCATTCATGGATGAAAACCCTGTCTGTCACCGATGACAATGAGGTCGTATCGGTCCAGCCGCATTTCTATGCCGACAGCGACCGCGAACTCAGCCGCATCAGGCACGACTATCAGGGCATAAGACTGCATGAAGTAGTGGAGAGTTTTGCTATAGCTTTCCGCAGCTATCACCATATAGTCAGGTATGCCAGGAGCCGTGGCGTACGGGTTCTTAATGCGACACCGGGTAGCTTTATTGATGCCTTCGAGCGGATAAAGCTTTGATTAGCCGAGTCAGCGCTTGTAGATTTTTACCTGCTGTTCGCCGGCTTTAACGATATATACTCCAGCCTCGGCATCTGTCATGTCAATCTGGAGAAAGCCGTCGTTGCCCGCTACCGCTTTCTTGAAAAGCACGCCCGAGAGGGTGGTGATTTCCACGAGTGTGCCTGTGGGGAGACCTGAGATATTAAGAGGTTGTTTAAAAATGCTTGTTAACAGAAGTGAGTTTACGGAGCGTTATGATT
>CAJUKF010000028.1 GCA_910587355.1 uncultured Muribaculaceae bacterium | reverse complement strand
TATCGGGGTGCGCTCGGGACTTTCACCCGTTAGATTATGCCCATGTCGGGCGAACATCAAGAATGTCCGCCCCGGGGCTGCCGGAGCGGACATTCTGTATATACGAATTGCAGCTATCAGTCAATAAGAGTCTTTATATCGTCTTCGACGGTGGAAATAGTGCCTATGCCGAATTCCTTCTGAAGTACAGCGAGAATATCGGGCGTAAAGAAAGCCGGCAAAGCGGGACCTGTATGTATATTCTTCACACCCAGCGAAAGGAGTGCAAGCAGCACGATGACGGCTTTCTGCTCATACCATGCTATATTGAACACGATTGGCAAGTCGTTGATGTGCTTTACACCGAAAGCATCTTTCAGAGCATCGGCTATGACGATGAGCGAATATGAGTCGTTGCACTGTCCGGCATCAAGTACGCGCGGAACTCCCTCGATATCGCCGAGAGCGAGTTTGTTGTAGCGGTACTTGGCACATCCGGCGGTAAGAATCACGCAGTCTTTCGGAAGGGCCTCGGCAAATTCCGTATAATATTTTCTGGAGGGCATGCGTCCGTCGCAACCGGCCATTACCACGAATTTACGTATCTTGCCACGCTTAATCAGGTCTATCACTTTCGGGGCGAGTTCGAGTACCTGATGATGAGCGAAACCTGCCACAATCTCCCCGTGCTCGATTTCCGTGGGAGGCGGGCACTTGCGTGCGGCTTCGATAAGCGCCGAGAAATCCTTGGGGGCGCCATCCTTACCGTCGGGGATATGATGCGTGCCCGGCATGCCTACAACTCCTGTCGTGTAGACACGGTCGGTGTATGTGGTCTTCGGGCGGGGCGGAACAATACAGTTGGAGGTGAAAAGGAAACATCCGTTGAAAGTCTCAAACTCGTCGAGCTGCCTCCACCATGCGTTGCCGTAGTTGCCTGCGAAATGAGGGAATTTCTTGAAGAAAGGATAGCTCTGAGCCGGAAGCATCTCGGAGTGAGTATAGATATCGACACCTTTTCCTTCAGACTGGACAAGGAGTTCCTCAAGGTCCTTGAGGTCGTGACCGCTGACGAGAATGCCGGGCCGGTTACGCACGCCTATGTTCACATTAGTGATTTCAGGATTGCCGTAGGATTCGGTGTTCGCCTTGTCGAGAAGGGCCATCGCCTTCACGCCTCCGTCGCCGACACCGAGAACAAGGTCGACAAGCTCAGGCACGGTCTTGTCGGGACTGCATGTCTCGGCGAGTGCCTGCTCTATGACGGTATAGACGTCTTCATCCTCATATCCGAGGTTTGCTGCATGGCGCGCATATGCAGCCATACCCTTGCAGCCGTATACAGCCAGTTGCTTAAGGCCACGGACATTAGGGTCGGGCTCATGCAATACCGTGAAGATTTCTTCGGCAAATGTGCCTCCGTGCTCTACAATTTCAAGACGGCCGTAGTCGTTCCTGCCGATATGATACCACACCTGCGGCAAGTCAGGCAAGTCGATTCCTCTCTTTTTAGCCGTGCCTATCGCGATATTCTTCAGTTCGAAAGCGCGGTCGAGGTAGTTGTCGAGCATCTCGTTGTCGAAATCTGCATTGGTAATGGTTGTAAAGAGGGCATCAACAATAAAGCGCGACGCCTCCCTGTCAGCCGCGCCTTTCTCGCGCAACTTACAGTTTACAATCGCCAGACCGCCGACAGCAAAGAGCAACTGGTCCATTCGGGTGGAAGTCTCGGGTTTCTTACCACAGACACCCTGCACCACACAACCCTGGCCGCGTGCCGTTTCCTGACACTGGTAGCAGAACATCTTATCCATCACTCAGGCATTTAATTTGGTTAACAGCATCTTGAAACGCTCGGGAGCGCGAAGGGAGTGTTTCGTTCCGGGCTGCATCACGAGATAGTCGCCTGCCTTGAGGGTGAGCTCCTTGTCTTCAAGAGTAAAAAGGCATGTGCCTTCGAGAATCTGGACTATGGCAATCGCCGGAGCGGTATGGGTTCCTATGGCGGCATTGATATCAAAAGCCATTAAAACCGCTGAACCGGAAGCATTCTCGGCAATAACTTTCCTGCCGATTGTTCCGTTTACGTATTCGATTTCGTCTTTTAATTTCATATGTGTATTTTTAGAAAGTTAGCAGTTATCCCTTAAACGTCCGGAACTCCGGTTTTGTTTAGCGCATCTGTAACTCGCTGTAAAGCAGGGTCTTTTTGCCGAATAATAAAAAAATTGTATCTTTGCGCACAAAATAACTCTTAAACAAATAATCATTACATTAATGAAACTCAAAGCATTAGTCATGTCTGTGGCCTGTCTTTTCGCCGCAGTCGCATTTGTTGCCTGCGGCAACAAGGAAGCCGCTACCTCCAGCGAACCCGAAGCCCTCTCTGTTGATTCTGTCTTTGCCAACGCCCAGAACCTTCTCGGCGACACCGTAGAAATAAAAGGCCTGTGCTCGCACCTCTGCTCTCACGGCGGTACAAAGGCTTTTCTCGTAGGAGCCGATTCCACTCAGGTACTCCGTTGCCAGGCTACGGCCGAAATGGGCGGTGCATTCGCGCCCGACTGCACCGGTAAAGAACTCATTGTAAAAGGCATCGTCCGCGAAAGCCGTATCGGCGAAGAGGAAGTAGCTCAGATGGAAGCCCGCATGGCTGCAGCTGACAGCTCCGCACAGGCTCATGAAGCCTGCGACACAGAGAAAAAAGCAGCGGGACAGGCCAACCTCAACACATTCGCCGAGCGCATGGCCGATTACCGTGCTAAAATCGCCGCACGCACAGAAGCAGAAGGCATTCCCTATCTTTCGTTCTACTACATCGAGGCTCTCGGCTACACAATCGAAGGAGCCGAAGAAACTGCCGAATAATCAGGAAGAGCCTGCTATCCATAATCCGAAACAACAATCGGCCTGCAACCCAACGAGGATTGCAGGCCGATTGTGTATAAACCGAGTATCACAAAATCATTTCTTCATACCCGACGCGAGATTTTCCATGGCCTCGGTAGCGGCGTTGAGCACCATGCGGCGGAAGTTTGGTGTGCCGAGCTGCGACGAAGCGAGGGAATTGATTTCGGACATCATCTGCGAGAGCATCTCGTGCTTATTCGCATAGACCACATTTTCGGCCGTGAACTTGCGTACGCTGGCAAGCAAGGCATCGGTATACCTCACATATGCGTATTCGCCGGTGAGCATGCGCAAGGTGTAGCCCATGAGGCGGCACACGTATTCCGCACCGACGCCATAAGACTCGAATTCCTTTATTTCGGCCCTGATGCGGCTGATTCTGGCCTTACAGTACCCGCGCTTGGCGCGATTGATTTCCTTAGCTATTATATCGACTTTTTTCTCAAGAAGGGCATCGGGATTGGGATGCAGAAAATACTCGAAATACTGCTTCGCCTCTTTTGAGACATCGTATACATCAAGAATCACCTTCACCAGCTCTTCGCCGGTGAAGGTGCTCAGTTCTTTTTTTAAAGCGGTTTTCGACATCAGTTCTCCGAGCCGGGTTTGAGCCACTTGTCGAACCAGCGGAAGAAGAGGCGCTGCCAGAGAACGGAGTTCTGTGGCTTGAGAATCCAGTGGTTTTCGTCAGGGAAAATCACCATCTCGGCAGGGATTCCGCGGAGCTTTGCTGCATTGAACGCGGCCATGCCCTGAGATGCGAGAATGCGGTAGTCGTATTCGCCGTGAGAAATCATGATGGGAGTATCCCATTTGTCGACCATCCGGTGGGGCGAGTTGGCGAATGTGCGCTGAGCGGCGGCGTTGCTCTTGTCCCAGTAGGGGCCGCCGAGGTCCCAGTTGGCGAACCACATTTCTTCGGTCTCGAGATACTGGGCCTCAAGATTGAAGATGCCGGCGTGAGCGAGCAGAGCCGCAAAGCGGTGATTGTGGATACCGGCGAGCATATATACAGAGAAGCCGCCGTAGCTGGCACCTGTTGCGCCTATACGCTTACTGTCGATGTAGGGCTCCGTCTTCATGTTGTCGACAGCGGCGAGGTAGTCCTGCATGTTCTGACCGGGATAATCTTTGGAAATCTGAGCGTTCCACTCGCTGCCGAAACCGGGGAGACCACGGCGGTTGGGAGCGATGACGACATAACCGCGGGCGCTCATAAGAGCGAAATTCCAGCGGTAGCTCCACGACTGGCTGACAGCCGACTGCGGGCCGCCCTGACAGTAAAGGAGTGCGGGATATTTCTTCGAGGCATCGAATTTGGGCGGATAGAGCACCCATACGAGCATTTCCTTGCCGTCGGTGGTGGGCACCATGCGTTTCTCTACAGTCGGCATATCGACTGTGGCGAGAAGCGGGCCGTTGATGTCGGTCAGAGCCTTGACTTCGGGCTGTTTCTTGCCTTTGAGAGTGATAAGATAGAGTTCGTTGGGGCGAATCATGCTGTGTTTTACAGCCACGATACGGTTTTTGTCGACGGGAACGAGTGTGGCATAGTCGGCGCACTCGTCGGTGAGGGCGCGTACGGCCGATGTCTTGAGGTCGATGCTGAAGACGGGCACTACGCCGTCTTTAGGAGCGGTGAAGTAAATCGAACGACCGTCGGGAGCCCATGCGAACGCATCGATTGTATAGTCCCAGTCGGCAGTTGCGTCGCGGCGCACGCCGGTGGCGAGGTCGAGCACGAAGAGACGGTTGCGGTCGCTCTCGTAGCCGTCGTGCTCCATTGAGAGCCATGCGAGTGTGGTGCCGTCGGGCGAGAATGCCGGTGCGGTGTCGTAGCCGAGCATACCCTCGGTGAGGTTCTTTGTGGTGCCTGCGGCGAGGTCGTAGGCGTAGAGGTCGGAGTTTGTCGAAAGAGCGTAGTCCTTGCCGGTTTTCTTGCGCGACACATATACGAGGGTCTTGCTGTCGGGGCTCCATGCAAAAGACTCACTGCCTCCGAAGGGCTTCATGGGAGCCTCGAAAGGCTCGTCGGCCATAATATCGGTAAGGCCGGTCACGGCGGAGCCGTCGAAATTGCCAATCCAGGGGTGAGGGATTTCAGTGACCCACTCGTCCCAGTGTTTGTACATGAGGTCGTCAATCACACGGCCGGTGGCCTTGGGGAGGTCGGGATAGATGTCGCCTGCTGTGCGGGCATATTTCACATTGCCTATTACGACCACTTTCTTCTCATCGGGAGAGAAGAGGAAACCGCCGATGCCTCCGCTGTGACTTGTGGCCTGGACGCGGCCCGAACCGTCGGCATTCATCGTCCACAGCTGCATCTGACCTTCGCTGTCGGGATACATGAACGCGATGCGGCCGTCGGAAAGCCATGTGTAGCTGTTCTCGCTCTTGGGTGTGTCGGTAATCTGTCTGGGAGCAGCTCCGGGAGTGTCAAGGGGAAGAAGATAGAGGTCGGTGTTTGAATTGTTCTCTTCAAGATTCTGATACCCGATGCCGAAAAGGACGGTTTTTCCGTCGGGGCTGACCGCAGGGTCGCCGACACGTGCGAGAGCGCCGAGGGCTTCAATGCTGAAAGGTTCTCCTTTGCCGTCGAAAGCCTCACGGGGAGCGCCGGAGGCGGCAGTCGCAGCCATAAGCAGTGCGGTGGCTGTCATTGCTATTTTTTGCATATATGATTGAACGTATGATTTTTGTTTTTAGTTACGCAAAGTTAAGAGAAATTTGCCGAACAGGCAAAGGTATTTTCATTTTGCGGCTCGGGCGATGTCGGTGCCGGCGGGAGCCTGATATATGGAGAGGGCGAATTTGCCGATTACGGCGTATACGTGGTCGAAAATATCGGCTGCAATAGCCTCGTAGGCTGTCCACTCCACATTGCGCACAAAGAAATACAGCTCTACGGGGAGGCCGGCGTTGGTAGGCTCAAGCTGACGCACCATAAGAGTGAGCGAGGTGTTGACTTCTTTATGCGAACGCAGATATTTCTCCAGATAAGTGCGGAGGAGCTTGAGATTGACCGTACGGGCCTCACGTTCAAGTGCCTCGCCGCCCTCGGCAAAGCCCTCGGTGACGAGCGCTTCAAGTTGTTCAGGCGTACAGAAGCGGACCGTATTCACGTCGATATAGACAGCACGGCGCACGCGGCGGCCTCCTGACGAGCGCATAGGCTCATAGTTGCGGAACGAGCCTTTGACGAGACTGTAGGGAGGAATCGTAGACACGGAGTTATCCCAGTTCTTCACTTTTACGGCCATAAGCGACACTTCGAGCACTTCACCGTTTATGTCGTGCGAGGCATCTTCAATCCAGTCGCCGCGCTGCACCATTTTGTTGGCCGTAAGCTGTATTGACGCGACAAGACCGAGTATGGTATCCTGAAACACCAGCATGAGCACGGCAGCCGAAGCACCGAGCGCAGTGATGATTACCACCGGAGATTTGCCAATGAGAATGCTTATGGCAACAATGACACCGATAAGAACGAATATGAGCTTGAATGTATCGAAAATTCCTTTGACGGCGTAGTCTTTCAGTTTCGCGCTCTTGAGGAAGGCTCCGTAGAGATTGTCAATAAGTATTACCAGAATCCTCACCATAGCCCAAAGGATATATAGCGACGTGAGGGAAGAAAGCCAGTGGACTGATTCGGCATTGTCGCCGAAAAGGCCGGGCAACAGCCAGTTGACGGCTATGGCCGGGGAGAGCTGCGATACGGCACGGAGCATACGGGGATTGAGGAGGTCGTCGTCCCAGTGTGTCGGACTGCGCAGAATAACAGTCTCAAGGAGCATGAGCGCCCATTTGGTGATATAATATACAGCGACGGCCGCCGCAGCGATGCCGGCAAGAAGTATTATGTCAATCAGGAATGAATCCTGTCCGCTGCCGATGTAATCGGCAATGAACGGTCGTATTTTTTCAAGCATTTTGCCTCAATTTCGACGTAATGTACATATAAGCCCGGGGGCTGTACAAATTTACGCACTTTCGGAGTATTTACAAAATAAAAGCGTCTCCGTTCGCGGATGAACGGAGACGCCTGTTATGGATTTACGCTGGGGCTATCAGCTTAGAGCTGAGGGCCGGCGGCAACGAGAGCCTTGCCGGCTTCGTTGTTTTCGTATTTCTTGAAATTCTTGATGAAGCGGGCAGCGAGGTCTTCGGCCTTCTTTGTCCACTCTTCGGGATTTGCGTAGGTGTCGCGGGGGTCGAGAATCTTGGGGTCAACACCGGGAAGCTCGGTAGGAATTTCGAAGTCGAAAATCGGGAGCTTCTTGGTGGGAGCCTTGAGGATGTCGCCGTTGAGGATATCGTCGATGATACCACGGGTGTCGCGGATAGAGATACGCTTGCCTGTGCCGTTCCAGCCGGTATTCACGAGGTAAGCCTTGGCGCCCGAAGCCTGCATACGCTTAACGAGTTCCTCAGCGTATTTTGTAGGATGGAGCTCGAGGAATGCCTGGCCGAAGCAAGCCGAGAATGTGGGAGTGGGCTCAGTGATGCCGCGCTCTGTACCGGCGAGCTTAGCGGTGAAGCCGCTCAGGAAGTAGTACTTGGTCTGCTCGGGAGTAAGGATTGAAACGGGAGGAAGCACACCGAAAGCGTCGGCGCTGAGGAAGATGACGTTCTTCGCAGCGGGACCGTGGCTAATGGGCTTCACGATGTTTGTAATGAAGTCGATGGGGTAGCTTACGCGGGTATTCTCGGTAACGGTCTTGTCGGCGAAGTCGATTTTGCCGTTAGCGTCAACGGTAACGTTCTCGAGGAGCGCACCCGGACGGATAGCGTTGTAGATGTCGGGCTCGCTTTCTTTGTCGAGGTTGATAACCTTAGCGTAGCAGCCGCCTTCGAAGTTGAACACGCCGTTGTCGTCCCAGCCGTGCTCGTCGTCACCGATAAGGAGACGCTTGGGGTCGGTCGAAAGGGTGGTCTTGCCTGTGCCGGAGAGACCGAAGAAGATAGCTGTGTTCTCGCCGTTGAGGTCGGTGTTGGCCGAGCAGTGCATCGAAGCGATGCCCTTGAGGGGAAGGAAGTAGTTCATCATTGAGAACATACCTTTCTTCATTTCACCGCCGTACCATGTGTTGATGATAACCTGCTCGCGCGAGGTGATGTTGAATACTACAGCAGTCTCGCTGTTGAGGCCGAGTTCCTTGTAGTTTGTGAGCTTAGCCTTCGAAGCGTTGTAGACGATGAAGTCGGGGGTGAAGTTTTCGAGTTCTTCAGCGTTGGGACGGATGAACATGTTGGTCACGAAGTGAGCCTGCCATGCAACTTCCACGATGAAGCGGACAGCCATGCGGGTGTCTTTGTTAGCGCCGCAGAAACCGTCGATAACCCAGAGCTTCTTGTCGGAGAGCTCTTTGAGTGCGAGTTCCTTGCAAGCGTTCCATGCTTCCTGTGAAGCTTTCTTGTTGTCGTTGGGGTATTCGGGAGTTGTCCACCAAACGGTGTTTTCTGATTTTTCGTCGAGGACAATGAATTTGTCTTTGGGCGAACGGCCGGTGTAAACGCCGGTCATAACGTCAACGGCGCCGAGCTCGGAAACAACGCCTTTCTCGTAGCCTTCGAGGCTGGGAAGAGTTTCTTCTTTGTTGAGCTCCTCGTAGGTAGGATTGTAAACTACTTCAGTGGTGCCTTTGATGCCGTACTTGGCGAGGTCTGCTTTGATTTCGGCAAGACGGGCTTTTTTTACTTCTTCAATCTTACTCATTGTGTGTTGAAAAAATATGGTGTTTAATGTTTGTTCTTTTTCTTTGATACCTTGTTTATCGAGTGCAAAGGTATAAATTTTTTTTTGGTTTACGGCTATTAATAAAGAAAAATTTCTCTATTAATAAAATTTAATTGGGCCGCAGAGTATGCGGCGTACTTCCGCTCGGTGTATAGACAGAACAAAGAGAGAGAGAATAATGTTGCCGTAAATAAGTATAATTTAGCATTTTACATTTCCCTTAACACGCCGCGGCCCCGCTCTCAGCCGAAGCGCCTCCTGCATGCCGGAAACGTGGCTGGAACGGGGCCGAGCCGGGCTATATTATTAATGACAGAATGCCCTTGACGGCTTGTCGTGCCTTCGCCGGCAGCGGTTTCAGCTGCTCTTGAGAAATGGGATTACAATCCACTGGCGAAGACTTCTTCATTGCCTTTGCTTATATAACACTCTGCGGGAGTGCGGGGTTCAAAGGCTGCGAATTTTACAATATCGCTTGCAAAAGCCGACAAATGACCTTAATTTTGCAAAAAGAAACATGAAGGCAAAAAACGAACATATCACCGTCCGTCACTCGTCGCTTTACCTGGCCTCGGGTGACGACAGTCTGCCGCGTCTGAGACTCGCTCACGATGCGCCGGAGGCTCTTGTCGTGGCCTCGATGCGATATTTCGACGATGACATGACGGCTGTACCGGGCATGGTGACGGAACTGCCGACATTCATAGAGCGTGCCCGACGGATTGACCCCGGTTTCGGCTGTTCGCCTCAGGTGCTCAACCTTATTCTCGACAGCCGCGACACGGCACGCCGCCGAGAGATAGCCGGGAGCGAAGGCGTTGAGGCACTGCGCAGCGCGCTTCCGTCACTGGAACTAAGCCGCGGAGAGGCCGGAGCCGTGCTTGAGGCATTCGTCGCCGGCCGAGCCGTTTTTACCGGCGAGGCACCGGCAGGGATTCCGCACGAAGCCATAGCTCTCGCCGAGTTTTTCCGCCGGCGCAATATGGCCGCATCGGTGCTGATTGTCTGCCCTACCTCTCTCAAAATACAATGGCAAAGAGCAATAGCCGCTCTTACCGACAGCTCAAGCGTAATGGTCGAAGGCGGACAGGTTCGTCGCCGTCAACTGTACAAGGCTGGGGCATACTACCATATAGTGTCGTACCACTCGCTTGCAAGCGATGTCCATGCCCTCGGTGCCGAAGCCGCCTTTGACATCGTGATTTGCGACCATGCCGAACGCATATCCGGCTGGAGCCAACAGATTGCCTCGGGGCTTCGCCGTATAAAATGCGATTACTTCTACGCTTTTGCCTGCGGGAATGACCCGGAGAAACTGCTCTGCCCCGCCTGCAGGCGCGTGCTCAGCCTCGATACTGACAATCCAAGACTTCACCATGACGACATAATGCTGCCCCTGCCGATGACACGCGTGCAGGCCCGTCTGCACGACGAATATCATGCGGCAGCCTCGGCGATAGCCGCCAAATGGAACAAATCGGGCTTTCTAACCGAAAAAGAACGCAAGCGCCTGCTCTCGCTCGTTGCGCGTATGCGCATGGCCTGCGACAGCAGTTGCCTCGTCTCCCAGGAACAGCGCTCCGACACCAAGCCCGGCGAGGCCGTCGAACTCGTACGAGCCGCCGCCGGCCGTGCCGTAATATTCACCCAGTGGCCGCGCATGGCATCTCTGATGAAAGCCGACCTCGAACGTGCCGGTCTGTCAGACAAAGCCGTTGTCGCTACCGACAGCCTGTCGGAAGATGAAAATCTGCGAGGCGCGACAATGGTAATCAATCTCGATGTGCCGCTTCGCTCCGATGTGCTGCAACAGCGGCTGTCGCGTGTCATATGCAGCGGACAGCCCTATCCGCTGTGCATAAACATGGTGTCGGCCGGTACTGTGGAAGAACGTATGACCCAGAATCCGGATATCCGCACGGGCCTTACAGGCGACCTCCTCGACGGTGCTTCAGCACAGCTCACTGTGGAAGACGCCGGGCTCGAACAGCTCGCCGCCATGCTGGCCGCGACTGACGAGACCTATGCCGGCGACACACCGCAGCCCGACAGCGCACTGGGCGATACCGACCTTGTGGCCGACAGCATACGCCTCCTCGGCCGGCTCGCAACCGCTCTCGCCGAACCCGACGGTGCCGCACGGCTCGCAGCGGCAATCACTTACACCGACCCTGCCACGGGACGCACGGAAGTGCGGCTGCCCGTCGACAGCGCAGAAACCGTATCCTCTTTTTTTACCAATATATCTAAACTCTTAAGCCGCAGCGACGGTTAATCATACATGGAACATCCCGAAAACGACGCACAATACACAGGGCTCAACGTCAACAGCGGCGTTGCGCAGCCCCCGAGCGTGAATCCCTATCTGCAGCGCCGTCCGCGACGCAAGCCCCTCCCCACTGCCTCAGAACTCGTGGAAGGCATTCTCAAAGGCGACGTGACAATGCTCAGCCGTGCCGTCACTCTGGTCGAGAGTCTTGCGCCCGAGCACTACAACATATCCCAGGAGGTGATTGAAAAGTGCCTGCCCCACTCGGGCAAGTCGCACCGCATAGGCATCACGGGAGTTCCGGGAGCGGGCAAAAGCACGAGTATCGACGTGTTCGGGCTTCATGTGCTCAAACAGGGGGGCAAACTCGCCGTACTCGCCATAGACCCGTCGAGCGAACGCACCAAAGGCTCGATTCTCGGCGACAAGACACGCATGGAGAAGCTATCGACACATCCCGACGCATTTATCCGCCCCTCTCCCTCGGCAGGGTCGCTCGGAGGTGTGGCCCGCAAGACCCGCGAGACCATAGTGCTCTGCGAGGCCGCGGGCTTCAACAACATATTCGTCGAGACCGTAGGCGTAGGTCAGAGCGAGACCGCCGTCCACTCCATGGTCGACTTCTTCCTGCTCATACAGATTGCCGGCGCAGGCGACGAACTGCAGGGCATCAAACGCGGCATCATGGAGATGGCCGACGGCATTGTAATCAACAAGGCCGACGGCGAAAATATCAATGCGGCCCAGCTCGCACAGGCTCAGTTCCGCTCAGCGCTGCATCTCTTTCCCCCGACGGAATCGGGCTGGAAGCCGGAAGTGCTCACCTACTCGGGATACTACGAACTTGGCATACCCGAAGTATGGGACATGATTGACCGCTACTTCGATTTCGTCACAAAAAACGGCTACTTCGATGTGCGCCGCAACCGCCAGGCCCGATACTGGATGTACGAGACCATTGATGAGCAGCTGCGCCGTCATTTTTACGAAAATCCCGAAATAAAGTCGATGCTTGAAAGCAGCGAGGCCGATGTACTTGCAAACCGGCGCTCGAGTTTTGCCGCCGCCACCGACGTACTCGATAAATATTTCAAAAAATGAAAAGAATTTTTTTTGCAGCAATATTATGCCTTCTGGCTGTTGTGACCTCAGGGGCACGTACAAATCCGGGCGAAAAGACCGGCGTCACATTCGACAAGATGGTATATGACTTCGGCACGGTCAAGGAAGCGGGTGCCAATGTGAAGCATGAATTCGTGATGACCGTGACCGGGAATTCGCCCGTGGCAATTCTTCAGGCCCATGCGTCGTGCGGCTGCACCAGACCCTCTTATGACAGGAAACCCGTTCGTCCTGGCGAGAAGAGTGTCATCAAGGTAACTTTTGTCCCCAAAGGACAGAAAGGCGAAGTCAATAAAGAAATACGTCTCAAGCTGAAGAGCGCAAACGGCAAATCGGAAGCCGTGACACTGCGTCTCACCGGTGTGGTGACACCTTAAAACCGAAACTATAATCTGATTATCAAGGTCTGTCTGTGCAAAGCGGGCAGGCCTTGATTATTTTTGCAACCACGAAAAAGACAGCAAGAATAAGCACTATAAGCGCCGAGCAAGGCACGTCTATCACTGTCGAGAGGAAGAGGCCTCCGAGGGAAGCAACGGCCGAAAACACAGCCGACGCAATGGCAATCGGCGTAAACCTATGCCAGAAAACCTCAGCCGTTATCATAGGCAGCGACATCATTGACATAAGCAGCATTATGCCAACAAGGCGTATGGTGAGCACAATACACACGGCTACAAGCACAGTCATGGCATAGGATATGAACCTCACAGGCAGACCGCTCACAGCCGAGAAATCGGGGTCGAAAGCAACGGCCACTATCTGACGTCGTTTCCATGCTACAAAGACAGCGAGTACAGCGGCGAATATGCCGAAGGCCCATAAATCGGAAGACGACACGGTGAGGATATTACCGAAAAGGAAGGCATTGAGTTCGGGCACATAGCCCGGTGTCATGAACACGAAAAGGACACCCAGCGCCATGCCAAGAGCCCATACCACGGCGATTGCAGAATCCTCACGCAGGCGGAATCGCCGTGAAAGCACCTCGACGCCTACCGAGGAGCCGATTGCAAAGACAGCGGCCATAAGCACGGGATTAAGCCCAAGGAAATATCCGAGCCCGAGGCCGCCGAAACAGGCGTGGGTCACGCCTCCGGAAATCGCCACAAGACGACGTGAGATTATATACGTACCTATTACCGCCGAGCACACGCTCAGCAGCAGCACGGCGACAAGCGCCTGCCGGAAAAACGGGTATTCAAGATACTGCAGCATTCTGTCGGGCCTCGGCCACTATCATTAAAAGTTCGTCACGCACGGCCGCAGGCAACGCTATATTGCGCAGCTGCAGGCTCCGGGCCCATCCGGCAATATCGGAGGGCTTCATCGTAATAAGCACATCGCGGAATTCCTCGATTTCGTCATCGGTATATCCGTCGGGCGACTTACCGGCAAAACGGTCGAGTTCCTCATCGTCATAATACTCGATTTCTTTCGAGACGGATGCCAGCAGAGAATCTTTCTCGCAAGTGATGTGCATGCCGCAACATTCCTGTCCGTCGTCCCCGTCGCCCTGTATATCGTCAGAGTTTTGTATATCACCATTGCCGTCAGCACGACGGCGCATATACAATCTGTGCTCGCCGTATAGCACTGCACCGACGAGCACGATTGCGACAAGAAGTATAAGAGAGAGAGTCATGCGTTTTCCTCCACTGCGGAAATGGGCTCGGAAGGGTCAACAATACGGAACCCGGCCTCTTCAAGCTGCTCCCAGAAACAGGGATACGACTTCGACACCACTTCGGCATTCTTTATGACTATGCCAGGCACGAAAACGCATACAGGCGCGAGCGCCATGGCCATGCGGTGGTCGTTGTATGTGTCGAAGACAGGTATTTCGCCGACCGGCACACGGCGGCCGTCCCAGCGCAGGGTCGTACCGTAATTCTCTGTCTCGAGAATACATCCGAGTTTTGCCATCTCGGCTATAAGAGCCTCGATGCGGTCGCATTCCTTGTTATGAAGCGCTCCGATGCCTGTGAGAACAAAACGCATGCCTATGAGACAGCATGTAGCCACAAGCGAAGGAACCGCGTCGGGCATATCCGTGAGGTCGGCCTCGAGCCAGTTGTAGAGGTCGGGAGTCGCCGAAAGCTCGGCGTTGCCATCCTCAAAAGAGGTAAGCACACCGAGGCGCTCATAAAGACCGGCCACATTGCGGTCGCCCTGCAGGCTTTCCTCCGAAATACCCGTAAGGGTGACCCATCCGGCAGTCACGGCAGAAATCTCGTACCAGAAGGCGGCGGCGCTCCAGTCGGGCTCCGACTGCGGAAGTGGTTTCAGGCCTCCGGAACAACTGATGTCAATTTTATCGCGTTCGAAATCGATGCACGCGCCCCGCTGAGTCATCATGCCGGCGGTCATACGTATATACGACATTGACTGGACATCGCCCAGCAGACGGATTGACAAATCGTCTTCGAGCAAGGGCGTAATCATCATCAGCGCCGATATGAACTGCGAACTGACCGACGCGTCGATTTCCACCGAGCCTCCGGCAAGTCGCCGTCCGCGGATACGCAATGGCGGAAAACCTTCTTCTCCGGCATACTCTATGTCGGCGCCGATTTTGCGGAGCACACCCACGAGCGGCCCTATAGGGCGCCGGAGCATACGCTCGGACCCTGTAAGAACGCAGTCAACACCTTCTGACGCGGCAAAGAGCGCCGTAAGGAAACGCATTGCGGTACCGGCCGGTCCGACATTGACCTCAGTCCCGCCGACGGGGAGCCCGGCCGACAGAATCGCCGAGAGAGTGGCCGTATCGTCGCAGCTGTCGTCGGGCTCGGGTGTGGCACCGGCGATAAAATTGAGCACCATGGCGCGCGTGCCGATGCTTTTGCTCGGCGGGAGCGCCACGGTGGTTTCGAGTATTTCCTCAGGAGGGAAAAGGCGTATATCCATTCGTTCAGAGACTTGTTACTTGTCGGGGCACACGGCCTCGACAGCAGTTTTGAGACTTTCGAGAGCGGCGGCGAGCACACAGCGTGGCGTGCCTACGTTGAGACGGGCGAATCCGGCACCCTGGGTGCCGAACATAGTACCGTCGTTGAGGGCTATGTGAGCCTTGTCGAGCAGAAGGTCCATAATCTGGCTCTGGCACATGTGGAGCTCACGGAAATCGAGCCATACAAGGAACGAGGCTTCGGGGCGTATAGCCTTAAGGCCCGGTATGTTGCGGTCGATATAGTCGAGCACGAAGTCGATGTTGCCTTCCACGTATTGGAGCATCTGGTCGAGCCATGCCTCGCCGTTGTTGTAGGCGGCTTCGGCACCGATAGTGCTTATCATCACGGGAGCGCTGAATTCATTTGCCTCAAGCCACTCGTAGAAAGGCTTGCGGAGCTCGGGATTCTTGATTGCCATCCATGAGCTTACCAGACCGGGGATATTGAAGGTCTTCGAGGGTGCGGCAAGCATGATGCCCACAGCCTTAGCGTCGTCGCCGGTGGCGAGGAAAGGTATGTGTTTGCGTCCGCCGAGCATGAGGTCGCCGTGGATTTCATCGCTTACCACAGTGACACCGCCCTTACGGCAAATTGAGGCCACGGCAGCCATGGTCTCGGCATCCCACTGGAGGCCTATGGGATTGTGAGGATTGCAGAGTATGAGGAGCTTTGGCTTCTCGGTGGTGACTACATGCTCGAGATTCTCGAGGTCAATGGAATAGTTGCCGTTTTCAAAACGCAGGGGGTTCTCCACCACACGGCGCTTGTTGCCTTCGACAACGGTGCGGAAAGGTGTGTAGACCGGCGGCATAATCACCACGGCATCACCTTTCTGGGTGAAATAATTCACGCAAAGCGCAATGCCTTTCACGACACCGGGCACAAAACAGAGCTCTTCGCGCGAAAGAGCGAAATTGTGACGGTGCAGTTCCCAGTTTATGATAGACTGCCAGTAGCTGTCGTTAGGCTCCGAATAGCCGAGCACGGGATGCTGAAGACGATGCTGGAGAGCCTTGGTGATTTCGGGACATACGGCGAAATCAAGGTCGGCAATCCACAGAGGAGTAAGGTCGTGACGGCCAAAGACACGGTCGAGTCCGACAAGCTTTATCGCATCGGTGCCGCTGCGGTCAATGACACAGTCGAAGTTGTAAGTGTTCTGCATCCTTTTGCTTTCTGTGATAATGGTATTCATGGATAGTATGTTAAGAATAATCGTTTAAGCATATTCCGGCTATCAGAGACCGCGTCCGTGGCAGTTCTTGTATTTCTTGCCAGAACCGCAGGGACATGGGTCGTTACGGCCTACACGGGGAGCTGCCTTTGCCGGCATCACCTTTTCGGGAGCGCTCTGTCGGGCAGACGCGGCCTGCTGCTGGGCTGCCTGACCGGGAAGGTCTTCTTTTGTCTCGCGAAGATTGGTATTGGTACGTCGGGGCAGTTCCTCGCGTGTCTCCTTGAGTTCGGGCTGCGGACGGCGCGGCGCCTCGGCAGTCTCGCTGCTCTCAGAGGGCGCGGGCGCCTGCTGACGGACGAAAATCTGTCCGCGCATGAGGGCGGCCACGGCCTTGGAGTTGAGGTTGCTGAGCATGTTCTCGAAGAGATGGAACGACTCGACCTTATAAATCACGAGGGGGTCTTTCTGCTCGTAGGCGGCATTCTGCACCGACTGGCGCAACTGGTCGAGCTCGCGCAGGTGCTCTTTCCAGAGTTCGTCGATAGTGACAAGCATCAGAGCTTTGTGCCATGCCTTGATGATGTCGCGGCCTTCGGTATCAATGGCCTCCTGCACGGGCACACGGAGATTGAACACACGCTTTCCGTCGGTGATAGGCACGAGCACGAGACCTGTGTAGCCGGTCTGCGCCACCATGTCGGTGAGCACTGGGAGGGCGACTTCGCGTATGCGGTCGCTCTTGCGGTCGAGGGCGGCGACAGCAGCCTCGTGGAGCTTGTCGATTTTTTCCTCACGGGAGAGGTTGGCGTATTCTTTCTCGGTGAAGGGAGCCTCGATTGCAAGAGTGGTGAAGATGTCGTTGACGAGGTCGGGATACTGGGCGGCGCTCTCGTTGCTGATAATCATATTCTCCACGGTATCGTACACCATGTTGATGATGTCCACACCGATGCGCTCGCCGAGAAGGGCGTGACGGCGCCGCTCGTAGATGTATGTGCGCTGCTTGTTCATCACGTCATCGAACTCAAGCAGACGCTTACGTATGCCGAAGTTGTTTTCTTCCACACGTTTCTGGGCCTTCTCAATGGCGTTGCTTACCATTTTCGACTCAATCATATCGCCTTCCTTGTAGCCCATGCGGTCGAGCATCTTGACTACCGAGTCGGTGGCGAAGAGGCGCATCAGCTGGTCTTCGAACGAAACAAAGAATACCGACGAACCCGGGTCCCCCTGACGGCCTGAACGGCCACGGAGCTGACGGTCGACGCGGCGCGACTCGTGACGCTCGGTGCCGATAATGGCAAGACCGCCGGCTTCGCGCACTTCGGGGGTGAGCTTGATGTCGGTACCGCGACCGGCCATATTGGTTGCGATTGTCACGCAGCCTTTACGGCCGGCAAGGGCCACAACCTCGGCCTCGCGCTGATGCAGCTTGGCATTGAGCACCTGGTGGGGAATGGGCGGCTTCTGCATGTCGAGCATACGTGCGAGGAGCTCGGAGATTTCCACGGAGGTGGTACCCACAAGCACGGGACGTCCTTCGTTGATGAGTTTCACGATTTCCTCGATAACGGCCTTGTACTTCTCCTTCTTGGTGCGGTACACGCGGTCGTTCATGTCGACGCGGGCAATCGGACGGTTGGTGGGGATTGTGACCACATCGAGCTTGTAGATATCCCAGAACTCACCGGCCTCGGTAATGGCAGTACCTGTCATACCGGCAAGCTTGTGGTACATGCGGAAGTAGTTCTGGAGGGTAATGGTCGCGAAAGTCTGTGTGGCTGCCTCTACCTTCACGCCTTCCTTGGCCTCGATTGCCTGGTGCAGACCGTCGGAGTAGCGGCGCCCTTCCATGATACGGCCTGTCTGCTCGTCGACAATCTTGATTTTATTCTCGTCGATTACATATTCTATATCACGCTCGAAGAGGGTGTAGGCCTTAAGCAGCTGTGTGACGGTGTGCACTCGCTCCGACTTGACGGCGTAGTTGGCCATAAGCTCGTCTTTACGCTCCTGACGTTCAGCCGGGTCGGCGATATGCTCGAGTTCGGAGAGCTGCGACGCAATGTCGGGCAGCACGAAAAACTGCGGGTCCTGAGTGTTGCCGGTGAGTTCGTCGATACCTTTGTCGGTAAGCTCAACCGAGCGGTTTTTCTCGTCGATGACGAAGTAAAGCGGGTCGGTGACCACGGGCATCTCGCGGGAATTGTCCTGCAGATAATAGGCCTCGGTCTCAAGAAGAGTGTTCTTCATGCCCTCCTGGCTGAGGAAACGAATAAGTGCGCTGTTCTTGGGCAGACCCTTGTAAGCCCGGAAGAGAAGCAGTGCGCCTTCTTTGCGTACGGCCTTGTCCTCGGAAGCAAGCTTGTCTTTGGCATCGGCGAGAATGCCGGTGACGAGACGCTGCTGTGCCTTGACGACTTTCTCGACATTGGCCTTATATTCGTTGAAGAGCTGGTCGTCGCCACGGGGTGCCGGGCCGGAGATAATCAGAGGCGTACGGGCATCGTCGATGAGCACGGAGTCGACCTCGTCGACAATCGCATAGTAATGCTTGCGCTGCACGAGGTCATCGGGAGTCATGGCCATGTTGTCACGCAGATAGTCAAAGCCGAATTCGTTGTTCGTACCGTAAGTGATGTCGCACTCATAGGCACGGCGACGTTCGGGGGTATTGGGCTGATGCTTGTCTATGCAGTCAACCGAAGCGCCGTGGAACATATAGAGCGGACCCATCCACTCCGAGTCACGCTTGGAGAGGTAGTCGTTGACGGTGACCACATGCACGCCTTTGCCGGACAGCGAGCGGAGGAATACGGGAAGCGTAGCCACGAGGGTCTTGCCCTCGCCGGTAGCCATTTCGGCGATTTTACCCTGGTGAAGCACGATGCCGCCGATGAGCTGCACATCGTAGTGAACCATATCCCATGTGAGCTCGTTTCCTCCGGCCATCCAGTGGTTTTTCCATATGGCCTTGTCACCGTCGATAGTCACAAAATCGCGGCCCTGTCCGGCGAGCTCGCGGTCAAAGGCCGTTGCGGTCACTTCGATAGTCTCGCTCTTGGCAAAGCGGGCGGCAGTCTCGCGGACAGTGGCGAAAACTATGGGGAGATGTTCGTTGAGTTTGTCCTCTATTATATCGAGAATCTTTTTCTCGTGGGCGTCAATCTGGTCCCACAGGGGCTGGCGCTTGTCGAACGGGAGCGATTCGACATCGGCACGGAGTTTGTCGGCGGCTTCTTTGTCGGCCTGTGTGGCGGCGGCGATATCGGCGCGCACCGAGTCGATGCAGTGACGGAGGCCGTCGTTGTCGAGCTGCTGTACTTCGGGAATTTTCTCCTTCACAGCCTTGAGTATGGGAGCTATAGCTTTAAGGTCGCGGCTTGATTTATCACCGAAGACCTTTTTAAGGATTGAGCTGAATGACATATATTGTTTTTTCTTGTTTTAGCGGTTAATGAAATCGGGCCGCGGCTTTGTCGGGCCGTGGCGTAAAGTTACGGATTTTCTGTGAGAAAACTGCCGTCCGGGCTTATTTTCTGACCAAATGCAGCGGAGCGGCGGATGCGCCGTTTGGCGAACGTATGCGCAGAATGCGGCAGATTGTGGGTGCTACAGCACGTGCGTCGACAGTCTCACCGACTGTCTGAGGCACTATTTCCGGGGCAAGAATAAATACGGGAGCCGTGGTGGCGACAACGCGCTCCACCATGTGTGTGCGCTCGTCATTGACCGGAGTGTTATAGTCGTCGACAATCTCAAAGCCGGGGGCTACATTTATAATGAGGTCGCCCGATGTGGCCGCCAAGGTATTGCGCCGCAGGGCTTCGGGCTGCTCGCCGGCGTGGCCTGCAATCACTTCGTCGACAGTGAACACACGGTCGACGCCTGTCATTTTACTCAGGAAAGCGGCGGCGTTGCGCCTCACTTCGCTTTCGTCGAGTGACTTTTCTTTTAGAAGCTTGTTGTTGAGATAGAAATGGCCGCGGTGATAGGCGCTCACATAGTCGCCGTTGCCGTAAACGGCCATGAGATACATGTTGAGCAACGAAATGGCCTTACGGGTCGAGAATTCGCCGTAAGGAATACCCCAGCGCTCGTCTTCGCGGCGTGTACGCGTCGAGGGAGGGGTTGCCGCGAGAAAAAGCACCGTTTTGTCAAAACCGACGCTACGGTCGATTTCATTGAAAAGCTGCTCGAGATTGCGGTCGAGGCGCACATATGCGTCCATCAGTTCGGCACGGGTATCAGAGCTTTTGGTATATTCGTATGGCTGAAGCGTATAAGCTATGTTGAGCACATCTGTGCCGTCGGTATGTGTTCCAAGCTTCATGCCCGTAATCAGGCCCGACGCCACGGAAGTCACTTCTCGGTTGCCCATAGGCGATGCCGCGAGCATCTTCAGACGGTCGGCGCTTCCGCGAGGGAAGACGTATCTGAAGGGATAGCGTTTCAGATGCTCGGGGAGCGCCGGATAGAGCGAAGGGTCGAGCACCGGTGTCCAGCTCATGGTGTCGAGACGCGTAAGCAGGGGTGTCGTGCGGTTGCGTGTGGCTATTGCCACAGGCATTTCCTTATAGAAAGTCGACGACGCCCAGTTACCGGTCTTGGCATCGAGCCAGAGAGCCGAATTGGATGTATGTCCGGCCATGGCTATAGCCTGACAGGGGTCGGGAGCCACGGCATAGGCTATGCTTATGCCACCGGATGCTATGCGGGCCTGGTCGGCAATTGTAGTCACACGCAGAGCCGAAGGCGAGTAACCGGCAGACGTGAAATTGCCCAGAATCTCGCGGTCGGCGAAGACTGCCGTCTCAAGGAGCTGGTCGCGGTCGTAGCGTGTGTTGGCTGCGATACCTGACACCGACGGCGCGGCACCCGTCATAAGGGTCGCCGTAGCGGCAGTGGCGTCAAGCCCCGGCCCGAAATCAGCCGAAGGAATAAAGGCCGCTTCGCGCTCAAGCCGGCGGAATCCGCCCTCGCCGAAGCGCTCGCGCAACAAATCGAGGTAATCGGTATCAAGACCGTCAACGACAATTCCCACAAGCAGACGCGCCTGCTGCACCTCGGCCGCACAAAGCTGAATAGAGACAACCGAAGCGACCAGGGCCATCAGAAGCCCGGGGACAGAAGCGTTAGCGGAAATTTTTTGCTTGATACTCAAGATTTTTCAGAGTTTTTACACGTGACGAATATGTATGATGCCGAACGCAACATTTCTGCTGCCACAAGCGGCAGAAACGCCGGATTGACCGACTGAGGGAGAAAATACCAAATGGCAGGCAATGCCAAAAGCACTGCAAAGTTAGCAATTTGATAACAAATAAGCACTATACTTGTTCGTTTAACAAATATTAAAACGGGAACAAGCAGGCAGAACGGGTTGAGCCACAGATACACATAGTTTGGCGAAGTGGCCTCGTGAACCGATATGAATATAAGAAATGTAAGCAGACATCCGGCAAGACCCAGCAACCCGAAGTATATGGCATCAAACCAACGGGTAACACGGCGACGTCTTATGTCGGATACCGTGACTACAAGAGTCACCGCAAAGAAAAACCAGCATACTGCCAAAGGAGTGAGAAACCATGGAGTGGCGTCTTCAACGGCATTGTCTTCGGGAAAATCAATCAGCGGGAAACTACGCGACACCAGTTTTTTACCGCCTGCCTCGGCATTGGCGAGCATCTTGTCGAGTTCAGCGGGCGCAAATGCCATTTCACGGCGCCGGAGAGGATAATCGATGCCGCTGCCGAGAGCCATATCGATGCCGAACTGGTACCAGGGATAGTTCTTATGATAGTGCCGCATTATATTGCGGAATGTAACCGGCACAGACGAATTAGCCTCGAACGGAGCGGGCGCGAGATGGATTGAGTCGCCTGCGGCAAGCTCCACCGCCCGCAGAGGACGCGTGGCACAGTTGTCTTTGACGTAATTATAGCGATAGACGGCATTCTCGGGCTTAACATTCTCTTTGAGGAGGGATATGAGACGCGATTTCTGTTCGGAAGTGAAATTGAGTTCATGAGCCATTACACGCCGTCCGTGGTCGGCGTAAGGGGCGAGAAAGGAGACCGCGGGCCATTCCACAGCCATATAGTCGGTCTCGCCTTTCACAAAACGGTATACGAAATTGGGCGAGTTGAAATCGAACACGCCGAAATTATATGCCATAGGGAGCTGTCCGGGAATGTTCACGATAATCGCCGAGTGCCCTTCGAGCTCGTAAATCTCCGAACCGGGATAGATGTTGACAAAAAATATGGTGGTGTCCTCCGGCACCTGCGCGCGTCCGCAGAGCACGCCGAGCAAAAGGAAGATTGCAAAAAGAAAATTTTTCATCTTTAATCGTTCAGAGGAGTGTCTTTTTCATCGGTTTCGGCGGCGCGCTGACGCTCACGCTCGAAGGGGTCGAAGAGCGGTCTGAGACCTTTTTCTTCGGCAAGTTTCAGCAGATATGCGAATGCCGCCTCACGGGTATCCTCGATGACACAGTCTTTCACGGCCTGCTTGAGATTTTTTGCGAAATATCCTACTTCGGGACTTTGTGGGAGACCGAACAGCTCCATGATTTCGAGACCGTCGACAGGATTCTTGCGGTTGCGCTCCACGTCTTTCTCGTGCGTAGCACGGAATTTTTCCTCCACGAGGTCGAAATTCGCCAGATAACGGGCTTTGCGGGCCTCGTCGCGGCTTGTTATGTCGGCACGGGCGAGAATCATGAGGTCACCGAGGTCTTCCTCGGCATAATTGGCGAGACGACGCACGGCACTGTCGGTGACTTCATCCTCCACAAGTGCGATTGGGCGCATATGGAGTTCCACAAGCTTGGAGACATAGGCCAAATCGGCGCCAAGCGGAAACTTCATGCGGCGGAAAATATTTTTCACCATTTTAGCGCCTACGAAATTATGATTGTGGAATGTCCAGCCTCGTGCCGGGTCGTAATGCTTTGTGACGGGCTTGCCTATGTCGTGGAAGAGAGCAGCCCAGCGCAGCAGCACCTTGTCGCTCGCCGCAGCCACGGCATCAAGCACAAGCATGGTGTGATTGAAATTGTCCTTATGTCCGCGGCCGTCGACCACGTCGATGCCCTTCATGCGGGCAAGTTCGGGGAGAATTATGGCAAGCAGACCGGAATCGAGCAACAACCGCCAGCCGATTGACGGACGGGAGGCGCCCATGATTTTGTAAAGCTCGTCCTTGATGCGTTCGGCCGTGATTATTTCTATACGGGACGCATTACGCCTGATGGCAGCGAATGTCTCTGGGTGGATGTCGAACTGCAGCTGTGTCGCGAATCGTATGGCGCGCATCATGCGCAGAGGGTCGTCGCTGAATGTGATATCGGGGTCGAGCGGCGTGCGGATAATGCGGCGCCCGATGTCGCCAAGGCCGTCGTATTTATCTATCACCTCGCCGAAGGTGGAGGCATTGACACTGACTGCCATGGCATTGATAGTGAAATCGCGGCGGGCGAGGTCATCGTCGAGTGTACCGTCTTCGACAACGGGATTGCGGGAGTCGCGATGATAGGATTCGCGGCGTGCGCCCACGAATTCGAGCTCCATGTCGCCGCGCTTGAGCTGCGCCGTGCCGTAGCTGCGGAAAACCGCCAGATGCGTGCCGCGTCCAAAACGCGCGCCCACTGCCTCGGCAAGCTCGATGCCCGAACCGACAGTGACAAAATCGACATCTTTCGACTTGCGGCCTATAATCAAATCGCGCACATACCCTCCCACCACATAGGCCTCGCGGCCGAGAGCATCGGCGGCACTGCCCACGGTATGGAATATGCGGCTGTCTATTTTTTCCTTGAGATTCATTTGCCTTATTTTGCAACTTGCAAAGTTACTAACAATTTCTCAACGCGGCAAATGACACCGAAAGAGGCGCAAAAAAGAGAAAAAAAAGGAGAAGACAACCGCTACGGATGTCTTCTCCCTATATGGCAGGCGACAAGTATTTATCGCAAGGAGTCAGCTAAATCGGGATAAACCTCGCGGATGAGCCGACGGTCATCGTCCGACAGCCTGTCGAAAGTTACGGGCTTGTCCTGCGGACGGGTTCCCTTCTGGTTTATGACATTCATAAGCGACCAGTCCTTGTGCGGATTTTCAACCGACGGGTCTGCGGGTTCCTCTGCCGTAAGGTCATAGCGTGTGAAATCGATGACATACGTCGGAGAACCTTTCTTATGCCAGTCACGCAGAAGCGCAAGCCGGAACTTAGGATTCATAAACCATTTGATTTCCAAATTATTGTACGAATCGCCCAATCCGGAACCCCGTTCAACGAAATTGTAATTCCAGTCGTTGGCCGGATGGGCCTGACGCCAGAGTTCGCCAAACTCACCGAAGCTGACATACTTTACATCCGGCCAGCGCTTTGTTGTGCTCTGAATCCATGTGCGCAGAGCCGAGAGCAGGAAGTCCTTGCCGAATTCGTAGTACATCTGAGTCTCCCAGATGTTTGTAATCCAGCCGAAGCCGTTGAGCTCGAATCCCTTATCGAAGTGGAGACTCTGGGTGTGCATCACCTCGAGGTTGCCGAGGTCGACGCCCCAGCCTTTATAAGTCTCGATAGGCCCGACACCGCGACGGCTGTTGAAGCCTTCGATACCGTGACCCATCGCGCCGGTACGACGGGCGCAGATAAAGTCCATGGTCCAGCCGTCGAGACTCACGCAGTCGATAAAATCATTCTTGCCCTGGGCCGGCTTGCAGAAATGCTCTGCCGAGGGATAATAAGGATAGGAGACAGAACCGTCGGCACCGCCGCCATCGATGGCATGCTGGCTCCATATGACGGCATGAGCCACATGTATATCCTCTTTTTCGGCAAGATACCTGAGGTTGTCGGAAGAAAGGAATCCGCCCATGATGCATTTCGGTTTGTAGCCGTTGCCCACGAGCTCGCCAATCTCCGCTATGGCCTCGCTCATCTCGCGGTTGATGCGTTCGCGTGGCAGATACATGGCCGGGAAATAACCGGGAAAGTAGCTGATTTCATCGCCGTAACGATAGTGGCACTCGCGCGCATACTCCCTGATTTGGCGGTAATTCTCGCGCTGGTCCTCGAGAGCGTTGAGGGTGAAACCCCATGTGAGACGACGTGTAGAATCTCCTTCGGCAAAAGTCTCGCGGATGTCGCGCACGCTCTCCAGAGTATGCCATTCAGCTTCGTCGCGCGGGTGGAGCTTGACATCGCGGGATACTTCCCATGGAGTCGTGCGTATCATCAGACAGAGCGTCAGAAAGCGGTTGCCGTTCAGGGTCAGGGGTTCGGACTCAGGCTTAGCGGCAGCAACGAACAATGCCGTTAACAGGCAGAGCACTGTTGTCGTCAATAATTTTTTCATAACAATGTGATATATGAATTGTTTGACAAAGCAAAGTTACCAACAATTTCTTAACGCGGCAAATGCATTCTCGCCACACTTTATCCTCAGTAAAGCCTGTGACTGACTCCTATACCCAAAATATCTGCAAACCAAAACAGGACAACGAGAGTGGGTCGCCAATAGCGACTGTGATTTCATATGCCAACCACTTTTTAGAGATTATTTCATAAACCGCTTTTTGGATTGACCCCATTACATAAGTAAAAAATGAGTATGTAACCACATTTTTCAAGAGATAATCAATGTTTATAGATTCTCCCGGAATCAGACGTAGGGTTATTATTTTTTATCTTGTTGATTCTTTTTGAAATATTGGCCCCTTATTCCCGGGAGGACCGGCAGACAAACATAAAGTAGCAGATGCATATCTCAATTTTTATATTTACAAGACCGTAAGACAGACAAAAAAATACAAACGGGCAATAAGGAAGTACAGGTCACGAGCATTTTTAGCGATTTATGAAATTTTGCCGCAAGCAATAAAAATATTATCTTTGCACTATGAATCCGAAACTTTCCTCAGCATGGTCGTGGATAAGCCGCTTCCTGTCGCCAATGACTCTGGTGTGCCTTATCGTGGTAGCCTACATAGTATTTGCAGGCGAAAACACCGTGTTCAACAGCATCGAGTACGACCGTACGATTGACAGTCTCCGCAGCGAGCTCGAGGCCAATCGCGACACCATGCTCTACTACCGTGACCTCAACCGCCGCCTGTCGACCGACAGACACCTCATGGAGCAGGTGGTGCGCGAACAGTATGGCATGAAACGTGCCGATGAGGATGTCTATAAATTCACCCACACCCCCCGCAACATTGAAAACTAACAGTTTTTTGACCAATATCTTAGTACCCGTAGCCCTGCTGCTCGTACTTGGCGCCACAGCCGTACCGTTTTTCCTCCGCGAAGTCGAACTGGCACGCGCCGCATTTCCGTATGTGTTCACAGCCGGTGCGGTGCTTTTGCTGATAGCCCGTATCTTCACCCCTTATCGCGGCTCCGATTTGCGGTTGAAGCGCCTGCACCGCATTGAAGCGTGGAGCGCAATCTTTTTCTGTGCCGGGGCATTTTTCCTCTTTTACAATCCCTATCAACTGCGCGACTGGCTGGCACTGACCCTCGCAGGCGCTGTGATTCAAATCATCACCTCGGTTGCCATACCTCTGCGCGAAAGTAAAATCGCCGGCAAAAAATAAAGAAAAGTGGCTAAAAAATATGTAGAGACGCCGCTGATGAAGCAGTACGCCGAGATGAAGGCAAAGCATCCCGACGCGGTGCTCCTCTTCCGTGTAGGCGACTTTTACGAGACTTTCTCCGAAGATGCCATAGAGGCATCGGAAATACTCGGCATCACCCTCACCCGTCGCGCCAACGGCTCGGCCCAGTTCGTTGAACTGGCGGGATTTCCGCATCACGCACTCGACAGCTATCTGCCCAAGCTCGTAAGGGCCGGCAAGCGTGTGGCCATATGCGAGCAGCTCGAAGACCCGAAGCTCACCAAGAAACTTGTAAAACGTGGCATCATCGAACTCATTACGCCCGGCGTGGCCATGAGCGACAACGTGCTCGCGCGCAAGGAGAACAATTTTCTCGCGGCCGTCCATTTCGGCAAAGCCCTGTGCGGCCTCGCACTGCTCGACATATCGACCGGCGAATTCCTCACGACCGAGGGTACGGTCGACTACATCGACAAGATGCTGGCCAACATGGCGCCAAAGGAACTGCTTGTGCAGCGCGATTTCAAAAAGCGTGTGCAGGCCGAGTTCAGCCAGCAGTATCTCTGCTACGAAATGGAGGACTGGCTTTTCACTCTCGATGCCGCCGACGAACGCCTGCGCAAGCAGTTCGGCACGGCATCGCTCAAAGGCTTCGGCATCGACCGCATGCACTGCGCCATTGTGGCCGCCGGCGCCATTCTGCATTATCTCGACCTCACGCAGCACACCCATACCTCGCACATCACTTCGATTTCACGGATAGACGAAGGCAAGTCGGTGCGTCTCGACCGCTTCACAATACGCAACCTCGAGCTTTTCGAGCCTCTCGACCCCGACGGTAAAAGCCTGCTGGGCGTCATAGACCGCACCATCACTCCTATGGGCGCGCGTCTGCTGCGCCGCTGGCTTCAGTTGCCGCTGCGCGACCCCAAACCAATCAACGAACGCCTTGATGTGGTGGAGTATTTTTTCAAGAACTCCGAACTGCGCGACAACGTAGCCGACCAGCTCAAATCGGTAGGCGACCTTGAGCGCCTCGTCACCAAAGTAGCCTGCGAACGTATATCGCCGCGCGAGCTGCTTCAAGTGCGCAACGCCCTGCGCGCCGTAGTGGAAATACGCCGCATGTGCGTCGAAGCCGAGATGCCTCAGCTCAAAGCCATTGGCGAGCAGCTGAATCCCTGCGAATCGGTACAGGAACGCATTACCCGCGAAATACCCGACGATGCCGCTGGTACGGCCTCCCGAGGCGACATTATCTGCAACGGCGTTGACAGTGAACTCGACGAGCTGCGCGCAATCGCATACCAGAGCAAAGACTATCTGGCACGGCTGCAGGTGCGCGAAAGCGAAGCCACGGGTATATCCTCGCTTAAAATCGGATACAACAACGTATTCGGTTATTATATCGAGGTAACCAACACCCATAAATCAAAAGTGCCTCCCGAGTGGATACGAAAGCAGACCCTCGTCAATGCCGAACGCTACATAACGCCGGAACTGAAGGACTACGAGGAAAAGATACTCGGAGCTCAGGAAAAAATAGAGGCCATACAGCAGCGACTCTATAACGAGCTTGTCGCCGCCGTGGCACAATACATACCGGCCATGCAGCTCGACGCATCGCTGCTCGCCAGGCTCGACGTGCTCGACGCATTCACGCGTGTATCAATAGAGAACCGCTACAACCGCCCGGTCGTGGACGACTCCCTCGAAATACGCCTCACGGAAGCACGGCACCCGGTAATAGAGAAACAGCTTCCTCCCGGCGAGCCGTATATCTCCAATTCGGTGGAACTTAGCAACGAAGGCACCCAGATAATGATGATTACCGGCCCGAATATGTCGGGTAAGTCGGCGCTGCTGCGTCAGACGGCACTCAATGTCATCATGGCACAAATCGGATGTTTCGTAGCCGCCGACAGCGCACGAATAGGCGTTGTGGACAAGATATTCACCCGTGTCGGGGCAAGCGACAACATATCGCTCGGCGAATCCACCTTCATGGTCGAGATGAACGAAGCCGCCTCCATTCTCAACAACATGAGCGCCCGCTCGCTGATTCTCTTCGACGAACTCGGACGCGGCACATCGACCTACGACGGCATCTCAATAGCCTGGTCGATTGTTGAATACATACACGACTACGGCGACCTTCATCCCAAGACGCTGTTCGCGACACACTACCATGAGCTCAACGACATGGAGCAGTCTTATAGCCGCATCGTAAACTACAATGTATCGGTAAAAGAAATCGACGGCAAGGTGGTTTTCCTCCGCAAACTCGCCAAAGGCGGCAGTGAACACTCCTTCGGCATACATGTGGCTAAACTCGCCGGTATGCCCCCATCGATTGTGAACCGCGCCAACGAAGTACTCTCTCAGCTCGAAAACAACGCAGCACAGAGCGAAACGGCCTCAGACGAGACAACCTCGCCGAAAACCGACGGCACAGACACCAAAACGGCGGCCGAGGCAAAGACTCCTAAATCGCGCCGCGGAAAGGCACGGATTACCGCACCGGTGCATGACACCGTGGCAGGAATGCAGCTATCGTTTTTCCAGCTCGACGACCCCGTTCTCAGTCAGGTACGCGATGAAATCTTAGGCGTAGATATCAATAATCTGACGCCGCTCGAAGCACTGAAAAAACTGAACGACATACGCTGTATACTTACGGGTAAACATTCCTGAGCATAAACTCATTATATATGCAGCAGGCGCAAAATCCGCCCTGTATAAACATAGCACAATCATGTCTGTAACACTCATATCGCCACTGCCCGAATATATGGAACGGGCCAGTCGTCTCTATCTCGAATCCTTTCCGCCCGAGGAAAGGCGTCCGTGGGAACAGATTGCCTCCCCCTGCGACGGTGCAGGTCCGCAGCTGCGGATGATTGCCGACAGCGCAGGAGAATTTGCCGGCCTGATTACCACATGGCGTTTTCCGGCCTTCGTATATGTGGAACACTTCGCCATAGAGCCTTCGCGTCGCGGCACGGGCATAGGAGGCGAGGCTATCTCGCTTCTCATATCGCGTGAACGCCTGCCTGTCGTGCTTGAGGTGGAACGGCCTGATGCACAAATACCCACAACAGAGCGGCGCATACGGTTCTATGCGCGCTACGGCTTCAAGATTCTGCCGTTCAACTATATACAGCCGCCTTACGCCCCCGGGTTGCCCGAAGTGCCGCTCATGCTGATGAGCACGGCCCCCGCTCCGGACCCGGCAGAAATCAGCCGCACGCTTCACCGTGAAGTATACGGTGCAGGGCGTTTTAACTGACTCCTCGCAAACCTTTATGCGCCGGCGTGCGTTTAGGAATAAACTAACTTAAACGCACAGCATTATGAATGACTATCAAGGAATGATAGACAGCGCCCCTGAGGTCGTTGTCGAATTTTACGCCACCTGGTGCGGCCATTGCCAGCACATGATGCCGATTGTAGAGCAAATACGAGAACTCATCGGCGACGATGTGCCTATCTATCAGCTCGATGTAGACAAATACCAGAAACTATGCGAAGAGTTGGACATCCAGGGCACGCCTACTTTCATCATCTACCGCAACGGCGTAGAGGCATGGAAGTTCGCCGGCGAAATCGACGGGAAAGTGCTTCTCAACAAAATTCAGGAATTCCGTAACTGAAATCCGTAACAGAATATAATCTTATTGTCCCGGCCATACTGCGACACCTCCGCACCATGTTCGCTCTACTCTGTGGCGCAGGGTGCGCCCGGTAAAAGGTGTCCATCCGCAAAGCGACACGGCATCAGCATCGGTGAGCGTGTACGCGGGGACTTCACGGACAACAGCAAAATCGGCGACGGCGCCGGGTTCAAGACTTGTGGTCACACCAATACCGAAAACATCGGCAGGGCCACAAGTCATTTTTTCTATAATTTTTTCCATCGGCAGATAAGTCAGCATCAGAGGCAGCGCGAACTGAATTGAAGGCGCTCCCGACATAGCCGTCATGCCAGGGCGTTCTTTTTCGGCAAGCAGATGCGGCGCATGGTCGGTGCCGATTGTGTCGATACGCCCGGTAAAAAGCGCTTCGCGCAGCACTTCGGCATCCTCAGGAGTCTTGATTGCCGGATTGACCTTATGGCGGCAGCTGCGGCTGATTTCGTTGCACAATACGGGGTCAAGATAAAGCGGAGTGGTCTCAGCTGTAATCAGTTTGCCCTTTGCAGGCCCATCACTCAGCAGTTCACGCACTTCAGCCGCAGTGCTTACATGCGCCAGATGCAGCCGCGTACCGAAGCGTGTGGCAAGCTCTACGGCACGTGCAGCCGAGCGGAGACAGGCTTCGTGCGAACGTATGCGGCAGTGTTCGGCTACAGGAATCGCCTCTGCACTACCCCACCGCGCAAGGGCTGCTTCCATATTGCGGCCAATGACATCATTATCCTCAGCATGGACTATAACCGGAATATTTTGGTCGGCCAGAAAGCGAAATACATCCTCAAGTTCATCATCAGGGGGAGCGGACATGGCGCCGGTGGTTGTGCCAAGAAAGAGCTTTACGGCAGGCACTCCGGCAAGGTCAAGTTTTTTCAGCTGCTCCATGGCTCCCGGCGCCATGCCTAACAAAGGTATGATGCGGCAGCTGACATTTTTCGATTCGACAAGACGGCGCTTGGCTTCGAGTACTTCGACAGTTGTAACCGGAGGCACTGTGTTAGGCATATCGAATACCGTGGTGACAGCACCGGCAGCAGCCGCACGGCTTTCGCTCTCCATAGTTGCCTTGTGGGTCAGACCAGGGTCGCGGAAGTGAACGTGAGTGTCGGTCAGACCGGGAATCAGGAAGGCTCCCCGTGCATCCACCGCTTCTGCGGCAGATACCAGCATTTCAGCAGTGACATTTCCGTCACCGACGGCTGTAATACGGCCTCCGTCAGCAGCAAGCCAGCCGCGACGTTTGCCTCCGGCATCGCAGAGCACTGCGTTATAAACTACTGTCGAGCTCATTATGTATGTTTACTTATGCGAATAATCGGGAAATTTATGGAAGAGACTGCTCCATTTGAGCCGTATGACACCGAACACAGCCTCACCGAAGATACCGGAACTCATCTTGCTTGTGCCCAATACCCGGTTCACGAAAATAATCGGCACCTCAACAATCCTGAATCCGTATTTATATGCCGTGAACTTCATCTCAATCTGGAACGCATATCCCTTGAAGCGTATTTTGTCAAGCTCCATAGCCTGAAGCACCCGGCGGCGATAGCATACGAAGCCAGCCGTGGTGTCGTGAACGGGTATTCCGGTGACAAGGCGCACATACTTCGAGGCGTAATACGACATAAGTATACGCCCCATGGGCCAATTGACCACGTTTACTCCCGTCACATAACGCGAGCCCACTACCACATCGGCACTATCGTCGATTGCCGTCCGGCGCAGACGCACCAAATCGGAGGGATTGTGCGAGAAATCAGCATCCATCTCGCAGATGAATTCATAATTCTTTGCAAGACAATGCCTGAATCCCTCGATATAGGCTGTGCCGAGTCCGAGCTTGCCTGCACGTTCAATCAAGTCGATTCGTCCCGGATACTGAGCCATTTTGTCTTTGACAATTGCGGCGGTTCCGTCAGGCGAATTGTCGTCAATCACAAGAATGTCGAACGGCACGGGAAGTGCCATGACCGCATCGATTATCGCGGCGGCATTCTCACATTCGTTATACATCGGTATTATGACGCAGGCATCGGCATGTGCGGCGACGCTGGATGTATTGGAATCGCTATTCATCGATTGAATAATTGAGGAAGTCGTTCAATGGTTTCAGAAGCCGCAGGCGGTCAGCTATCTGCTGCTGCCAGTCGGGAGCATCAAAGAATTCCCGTGAAAGATTGCAGCATTTGCCGTATTCGGTAAGACGCAGATATTCGATGTCCGGGTGGTCGCGGTCATATCCCTTGGGGGCTGTCTTTAGCTTGCGGCCCCACCATATGGGGAATGTGGAGAGCACTTCGGGTGTCTCAACAATACCGCGGAACTCCTCGATGTTGTCCACAATGGCCTTGCGCAGTTTTTTTAGGATTTTCGGTTCAGGGCACCATACGCCGCTGTATATTGCGCACTCGTCGGCACCGACATGCACATAATAGCATGCACGGTCGCAGTGGCGCCCCGTGGGCGAAATCAGCACCGAAAAATATGTCTTGTAGGGCGTCTTGTCCGGTGAGAAACGGGTGTCGCGGTAGATGCGGTAGAGACAGTCGCGCGCCTGCACATGCGCCAGCGAAGGGTCGTAGACCGCCATAAAGTCAATCAGTTTCTGCACATCTTCAATCCAGCGTGCACGCAGGCGGTCATATTCCTCCCTGTGGGCGGCAAACCACTCTCGGTTGTTGTTGGCTGCAAGAGCGTCGAGATATGAAAAAAGCTCTTTCATTTTATATCAACCCATTTGATATCAGAAACCTGCTGTTCGTTATAGACGCGCTCCGAAGCATAGGCGCTGTAATATCTCTCCCGCTCGGCCTTGGAAAGCTCCACTTCGGTGAACTGGACGTACTCGCCCACATCTCGCGGTATCTTTTTACGCGGACGGCGTCGCTTCTGCGCGCCTTCACGGCCGAAGCCTCCGTAGCTGCCGAATCCGCCGAAGTCAAAGCCCTGAAAAGGATTGCCTTCGTTTTTACTGGCCCGGCGACGCATTTCGCCCTCGGGGTCCTGCATGAAACGACGCATATTGCGCATCTGCGACCATATGCGCCAGCCCGTTTTGAGCAGGGGCCAGAGGAGAAATATTATTATGAATAGAACAAATAGATATAGCATTGCAGATTAATTCTTTGTTAGAGAGTTGCTTCCCGAAGCGGGCAGTAGGGGCTCAGATGCGGTTGCGCCGCAGCCATGACAGGAGGAAATACAGAAGTATTGTCCATGCCAGACCCGCGAGCCCGTACAAAACCACAAAAATGACAGCAGCTGCTATAATAACGTAACGGCAGAAGTTTTCGTTGAGGCTGAAATTGGAAAATTTAAGCGAAAACATCTTGAATCTGCCTATCATGGCAGCGCACATCAGGGCTATGAGTATCCACATCACAACCCAACCGGGATATGCGTAGCTCTGAATCCAGCCGTAAACGCCAATCCAGAAAATAGCATTAGCCGGAATCGGAAGACCTTTGAAATATGTAGTCTGCTCGGCATCGTTGTTGAATTTCGCCAGACGGATAGCCCCGAATACCGGTATGAGCAACGCGGCGAAAGCCGGCCAGGTGTGCGAGCCCTCGAGGAGCATCACATTAAGTATGAGCATGGCCGGAGCGACACCGAAACTAACCAGGTCGGAAAGCGAGTCGAGGTCTTTGCCCACTGAGGAATAGGAGTGCAGCAGACGGGCCGAAGCTCCATCAAGGAAATCAAAGACCGCGGCGGCCGCAATCGCAATCATCGCCCACACGGCACCGTTGAATGGACCGAATACCACGGTCTGGTTGAACGCCATAAAAATAGACACGCACCCGGCGAGCAGATTCAGGCACGTGATGGTGTTGGGGGTATTTTTCTTAATGCTTTCGGGCATTTTGGGCTTCGGGATGCAGGCGCGCCACCTGTGTGATGCCACCGGTGGTCTTGGCGCCAATGTTTGTTAATATCTCGGTACCGAGCGGCAGATAGAGGTCGATTCGCGAGCCGAATTTGATAAATCCCATGTGGTCTTCAACCGAAGCCTCGTCGCCCGGACGCGCATAGGTGACGATGCGGCGGGCCATGGCTCCGGCTATCTGGCGCATGAGTATCGGCTGTCCCTCGGGAGTGCGGATTACCACGGTGGAGCGCTCGTTCTCAGTGCTCGACTTGGGCAGATAGGCCGCCATGAAACGCCCCGGATGATGCTTCACATACGTCACTTCGCCGTCGACAGGGAACCAGTTGGCATGGACATTGAAAAGACTCATGAACACCGACAGCTGTATGCAGCGGCAATGCAGGAATTCGTCTTCAAACGTCTCTTCGAGCGCCACAACCGTACCGTCAGCCGAGGATACGACTGCATTGTGCCTGTCGCCGATGAAAGTGCGCCGCGGCGAACGGAAGAAGTTCACCGCAACCAGATACAGCACGGCACTGATGACCGTAACGGCAATAGCCCATACAAAGGGGCGCACCCATAACCAAAGCGGAATGTTGATTATGAGCAGTATCGCCATTAGCGAAATCAGCACTGAAGTACCTTCATGATGTATTTTTACTCTCATAGCATTTATACGCGCATACGCTTTTGCAAAAGTAATAAAAATTTTTAAGATGTATGCCTTTTATGCCTAAAATGAATATGCGGCGAAAGATAAATTTGAAAAAATTCGGGTCAGCGGATTTTTCCGGTTGGTGAGCGATGATGTCGGAGCATAGTGTTA
>CAJUKF010000027.1 GCA_910587355.1 uncultured Muribaculaceae bacterium | reverse complement strand
CTACCTGGCCGGTGATGACTACAAGCGGAGTGGAATCCATCATCGCGTCGCTGAGGCCGGTGATTACATTCGTCGCGCCGGGGCCGGAAGTGACTATCACAACCCCTGCACGGCCTGTAGCCCTGGCATAACCTTCGGCTGCGTGTGCGGCACCCTGCTCATGACGGACAAGAATATGCTTCAGACTGTCGGTATAATCATAAAGAGCATCGTATACAGGCAGGACCTGGCCGCCGGGATAACCGAAAACGGTGTCGGTGCCTTCGGCAATGAGCGCCCTTATCAGGGCGACCGCGCCTGTCACCGGATTTTCTTTTGAAATTTCCTCCATGGTCAGTTCAGTTTACGGATTCCGCCTTTGTCTGCGGAACTTACAAATTTTGAATATATGCGTAACGCATTCGAGACAACACGCTTGCGGTTGCGCGGAGTAAATGCATCATGGCCGTAAGTCAATTCTTCTTCTCTGCGGGCCTCGAGTTCGTCATCGCTTAGCATGACACTTATGCGACGGTGCGGTATGTCGATTTCAATTATATCGCCGTTTCGGACAAGTCCGATTGCACCGCCTGCGGCGGCTTCGGGAGAGACGTGTCCGATGGATAGGCCGGAGGTACCGCCAGAGAAACGGCCATCGGTGATAAGGGCGCACCGCCGGTCAATGTGCCGCGATTTAAGATAGCTTGTAGGATAAAGCATTTCCTGCATGCCGGGACCTCCGGCGGGGCCTTCATAAGTGACAAGTACCGCATCGCCCTCTTTGACACTGCCGTCGAGTATGCCGTGTATGGCTTCTTCCTGACTCTGGAATACGCGTGCCGGACCACGGAATGTGAGCAGCGACGCATCTACACCGGCAGTCTTTACGACGCATCCGTCGGGTGCGAGATTGCCGCGTAGAACAGCCAGACCACCGTCGGTCATATAGGCGTGCTTTACATCGCGTATACAGCCGTCGGTGCGGTTTGTATCAACCGAAGGATAATAACTGTCCTGACACCCGAGACGCGTAGTGCGCTTACGCCCAGGTGCGCTCCGCCAGAGCAAATCGGCCTCTTCGCAGAAATGTTTTCCCCCGACAGCATAGAGGTCCATTGCCTCTGAAAGTGTGTGGCCGTCGGCCCGGAAGAGCGATGTATCGACAAGGCCTGCATCTGCGAGCTGTTTCAATATGGTCAGTACTCCACCGGCATGATTCACATCGTCAATATGATATCTGGAGTTGGGTGCGACTTTACACAGCACCGGGGTATGACGCGAGAGCGTATCTATGTCTTCCATTTTAAAATCTGTACCGGCTTCGGCTGCTACGGCGAGCAGATGCAGCACGGTATTGGTGCTGCCCCCCATGGCTATATCCATCGTCATGGCGTTGAGCATTGCCTGACGGTTCGCAATGTTCCGTGGCAGGACATTCGCATTACCCTCATTATAATGTTGATAAGCCATTTCTACAATCCGTCTGCCTGCCTTTTCGAGCATTTTGCGACGGTTGATATGGGTCGCCGGTACTGTTCCGTTGCCAGGCAGCGAAAGTCCGAGCGCTTCTGTGAGGCAGTTCATGGAATTGGCAGTGAACATTCCAGAGCAGGAGCCGCATGTTGGACATGCCTGCCGCTCGAGTTTCGCCACTGTCTCGTCGCTTACAGACTCGTCTGCAGAGCGCACCATGACATCGACGAGGTCTACGGCCTCTCCGTCGACATCTCCTGCCTCCATAGGGCCTCCAGAGACGAAAATCGCCGGAATATTGAGTCTCATGGCTGCAAGGAGCATTCCCGGCGTCACTTTGTCACAGTTTGAAATACACACCATGGCATCGGCGCAATGGGCATTGACCATATATTCGACAGAATCGGCTATGAGGTCGCGAGACGGCAGGGAATACAGCATTCCGTTGTGTCCCATTGCAATGCCGTCGTCTACGGCTATAGTATTGAATTCCGCTGCGAAACAGCCGGCCTCCTCAATAGCTTTCTTCACTATCTGACCGGCTTCGCCGAGGTGTACATGGCCCGGCACAAACTGGGTGAAGGAGTTTACAACCGCGATGACAGGCTTGCCAAACTGGCTGTCGTCCATGCCATTGGCCCTCCAGAGTGCACGAGCGCCTGCCATGCGGCGCCCCTGTGTGCTTATGTTACTACGTAATGGAATTTTCATCGGATAGACATATTTTATGTGCAAAATTACAAAACATATTGTCATTTCCTATTATTTTGCCAGAAAATATGTTTTACAACTTGCTTTTTGGGCATATTTTTTGGAAACTGGCTGGAATCAATGAATGGATACAAACTATTTTACAGAAAAAGAGGTGCTCTCACGAGTACCTCCCTTTCCATTCATCACATTATGCTAAAAATAAAGTGTGGTTTAGTATCTTCCTTCGACAATTTCCCAGTCGACGATATCCCATAGTTTTTTCAGGGCATCGGCTCGACGGTTCTGATAGTCGAGATAATATGCATGCTCCCATACGTCGAACGTAAGCAATGGCATAAGTCCGTCGGTAATAGGATTCTGAGCGTTGGAGCCTTGGGTAATGAAGAGTTTGCCGGTCTCGTCGCGTGAGAGCCACACCCAGCCTGAGCCGAAAAGACATACACCGGCATCCACGAAAGCTTCTTTGAACTGCTCGAAAGAACCGAAATCGCGGTCTATGGCCTTGCGGAGGTCACCGGCGGGTTCACGGCGTCCGTCGGGCGAGAACGAGAAGAAATAGAAAATATGATTCCATGCCTGCGAAGCGTTATTGAACAACGCGCCTTTGGCATGTGCTATAATATCTTCAAGTTCGGCATCTTCGAATTCCGTTCCTTTTATGAGGCGGTTGAGGTTGTCGATATATGCTTGTTCGTGTTTACCGTAGTGAAACTCGATAGTACGTGCGCTGATGGCCGGTTCGAGGGCATCGTTGGCGTAAGGCAATTGTGGCTTTTCGTATGTCATATTATTTTTATTTTTGTTCTTTATATCACATAAACATTGACTTTAGTATGTTAGTTCAACGATTTCTGCCTTTTGACATTTGTTAAACGATGTTTTACAAAAAATTTATGCTAATTTTGAAACCGGAAACCATGCAATCAATGAAACGCCTGATTATATATACCATCTCAGCTCTGCTTATGGTCGCCTGTGGCGGTCACAAGCAGACTGTGCGCCCCGTGCAGAATGAGAGCAGCGGTATCTACAGCGGCAAAAAAGACCATAAAGATGTCAACGAATACTCTGCCGAACTTGTAAAAGAAGCCCGCAAATGGCTTGGCACAAAATATAAATACGCAGGAGAAAACAGAAAGGGCACCGATTGCTCAGGCATGGTAATGAGTATCTACCGCGATGTGGCGGGAATCAAGCTGCCGCGGAGCAGCCGCGAACAGCAGTCTTTTTGCAAGAGTGTTAAAGTTGCTGATTTGACACCAGGCGACCTTATTTTCTTTTCCGGCTCTTCACGCGGAGGAAAGGTAAGTCATGTGGGCATGTATATAGGAGATGGCGATTTCATACATGCTTCTTTGTCGAAAGGCGTAATAGTCAGCAATCTGAATGAGTCTTATTATTCCCGTCATTTTCATTCGGCCGGGCGCGTTCCATGTATACATACAGCTAAAGGAAAATACAGAGCGGAACAAAACCCCGAAGCAGATGCCGAAGAAAAATATACTCCCGGCTTCACTCTTACGCCTGTAGAGGCTCTGCCGGGCCGACCGGCAGCTGTACCCGAAACAATACGTGTGGTGGAGATTATACGCGATACCGTGTATGTTCCGATTACAGCGCCCTCCGACCCCGGCAGCGATTCGATAGGCTCTGAGGTACGGCGAGCCATGCAATTCTGAAACATATCAGGCCGTGAAACCGAGTCGCTGGCGGTTCTTCGTTGCCTTTGAAATCGCTGCCGGAATATCGCTGGCATGGATTTCCGATATTGAAGGTATGGTTTCTTCGGACGACGACATCACGCGTACTGCCATTGCCGGAAGAATCTCGGTCTGAATCAGGTTCATCACGTGACGCGCATTGCCGAAGGTCCTGTCGCGGTTTTTATAGTCTGCGGCCAACCTGTCAGACAGGGCCGTGCGAGCCCCGTCCGTGAGTGTGAAGTTGTTTCGGTCGAGATATTTCTCGGCAATTTCCATCAACTCACCCTCCGAGAAATCGTCAAAAATATAGATGTTCGAATCAGGAATACGTGATTTAAGACCAGGATTCATTTCGAACATACGTCGCATCTCATCGGGATAGCCGGCAAGAATCAGCATCCAGTCGCGCTTTGTCTCGTCGGCAAGTGCGTCGAGCAGAGTCTCTATCACGAATTTGCCGGGGTCTCGCGGGTCGTTGGGCTGATAGAGCTGGTAAGCTTCATCGATGAACAGGATACCGCCCTGAGCTTCTTCGATAGCCTGAAGGGTATTCGATTCCTCGTTGCTGTAGTTTGGGCCCATAAGTGTTGCGCGTTCTTTCATCACTACGTGACCACGCGAAAGAACGCCGGCCCGGCGCAACATCACGCCCATCATCTTGGCGACTGTTGTCTTGCCTGTTCCCGGTGCCCCCATAAACATTGCATGAAGCGGAAGGGATGTCACAGCCAGACCGTTCTCGGCTCGAAGTTTGTTGAAGCGTACGAGTTTTTCGTAAACTGATAATTTCTCTTTCACGCCGTGTAGACCGGTGAGACGCGAAAGGCATAGTTGGAAGTTTTCGCTGCTGTCCTGATTATCCGACGGCTTGGAATCCTCGGCAGATTCATCTTCTCCGGCGGAGTCCGCATCCTTCGGATTTTCTCCGAAATCAACGGTATCAAAGTCTTCCTCCGGAGTTTCTTCTGTTTTTTGCATTTCGCCAGCGATGAAATCGTCGAGCAGTTTGTCGAATTCCGAGTCTTCTGGTGTCATGCTTTCGGTTGTTGCGCCCGATTCAGAAGTCTTGAGCGATTTCAGGAAGCGTCCCAGGCCCTTTTCGTTGTCGTATTCTTCGATACTCTCGAGAAATTCGCCTTCGGCAGCTCCTTCAATGGCCTCACCGCATGTCGTAAATGTGAAGCCTGCAATGGGATAATCCATACATATGAGTTCAGCATAAGTCAGACCGCGGTTCAGCTCGTTGACAACGAAAGGTGCTGTTACACGAAATTCATTGAGGTCGTATTCAAGCCGTTCTGGTGTCACGAAGTGGCTTTGCTGACTGCTGTCGCCGAACGTGAATCTCACTTCCACTTCAGGCATGAGCAACATGGGAGTTTCCATATTGTCACTGAGTATGAACGATACGCGGCCGAATGTTCCGGGATATAGGCAGTATTGCTTATAGAGTGTTTCGTCTTCGTCGGGCATCAGACCGCCTTTCAAAGGCTCATACCATTTGTCAGGCCTCTTGCCGAGGTGAAGGCGGTCGTAGAAGTATATTCTCTTTTCGCCGAGGATTTTCTTCGACGATTCGTCGCGTACTACAATCCGGTAGCGGCAGCTCGTCACTATGTCGCTGTATGCGAGCGGCAAATCTACGCGGATTTCCTTCGTCATTATGCTTCGTGGAATATTTATAAGCACATTGGCATCTGATACAAGATTGTGCTCGTCGTCGTTGATTAGACTCACCGATACACGACGGCGTACTCCTGAGGCATCGCGGCCTTTAAAGAAGCGTTCGTTTACGAAAGACATGAGCACGGCCACTGCTTTCAGGTCTGTACCGTAGTCGAAGTCGCTGCGGGCATCAAAGAGTTCGGAAGCCGGAAAATTATCGGCGATTTCGTCGTTGAAGCCGTAGGCGTTTACATAGAGTGTGTTGAGGGTAAGGGTATTGTTATTTGATGTCATAGTCATACAGTTTAAAGTTAATAAATAGTAGGGCTTTTAAGAGCCTTTAAAGAGATTATACAATTCATTTGATTCTCATCACGGAGGCCGTTACTCCGTGGACACACCAATATGTCAATGTACTCTTCGGGCACCCGACGCGCAAGGATACAGCAAGTGCATACCATTGGCTGTCGGAGCCTGATTGCGATTAAAAAATTGGTGTGAAAAAGCTATGCACGCCTGCTCTCTTCACCACCCGGCGGGGCGGTTACGCAATTCAAAATGCTTGAGAAATGCAGGAGCTTCATAGCTGACTGAGAATAATGTATATAAAACTGTATAACAGGGCATCGGCACACGGGCCTTCTACCCATTATGCCGCAAATTTACTAATTATTTCACAGATTCCAAATAAATTTGCAATTATTTTGATATTTTTTCTAAAAATCAAATCTTTCTTCCGAAATAGTATATATTCCAGGTATCTTTGGCATAGCCGTCACGCAGCACTTTGAAACTGTCTGGCGAGGCATCCTTAATCTTCACGGCATCAAAATATACGTTCCAGGTGTCCCGGGCATAGCCATCGCGGAGAACTTTGAATCCGTCAGGCGTTGCACCGGCGATTTTACGGCCATCATAGTATACGTTCCACATATCTATCGCATACCAGTCCGATAGGACACTGAAATTATCAGGAGTGGCGCCGTTGATTTTAACACCGTTATAATATACATTCCAGATATCTTTGGCATAGCCGTAACCGAGTACTTTGAATGAATCGCTTGTCGCGCTCTTTATTATTCCACCGCAGTAATATACGTTCCATGTGTCGCGTGCATAACCGTCGTTCAGTATTTCAAAACTCGATGCCGATGCGCCGTTTATTTCATGTCCTTCATAAAAAACTCTGTCATCGGCTATGAAATATGGTGACCCATGATGATAATGAAACCGCTCGTAAGCCGCATGTCTGCGGTGTCCCTCATGCCTGCTTTGTGCGGCAGTATTTCCGCATAAGAATCCGAGTATAAGAATAAGCGACAATATAATCTTCTTCATAATTTCCTTTTCTTATTTAGACCGGGAAATCAAGCAAGGATTAATCGCTCCAGACAAATTATTGCATATATATGCCGGTAATGTAAGGACCGTGGCCGTGTTACATATTTAAATTTAAATTGTATGACACGGCCACGGCAATGAAACTTACTTGGTTTTTTTGTCTTTTTTGAGTTTGAATGAAAACGGCAGAGCATAGGAACAACTGATTTTTTTACCGTCGCTTTCGCCGGCGTTCCACCGTCCGTTCATGGATTTGACTACCCGGATAGCTTCGGCATCAAGAGCCGGATGAATAGGGTCGGGAACGCTGACATCGGATATGGAGCCGTCTGCCTGTACTGTGAAGTGGACTACTACCCTGCCTTGTGCACCGGCTTTCTCGGCTTCGGCCGGATACTTGACATTGTCCATGAGATACCGCATAAGCTCCATTTCGCCTCCGATAAACTGCGGAAGTTTGTCAGGCGTACACTCCGCTTTCTTATCTACTGCAGGGCTTGATGCTTGCTCCGGCATTTGTGTGCTTGGCTGAGAATTTGTAACTTTGGAGTCGATTTCTGCTGTCATGAAATCCAGACTCGTATCGGCTACGTGTCCGAAGGCGTTCGTTACCGATGGAATGTTGACCATAGCCAACGTAAAGGCTATCGCCGGTACGATGGCCAGTGCGTGGGTGCGACGCACTGACGATGTTTTTTGATTTTGCATCATAGTGATACGTTTTTTAAGTTTACTGTGATTCAGGCTGTTGGCGAGCGACGGGAATCTAACGCCGACAGTCTTTTTTATTAGCAGAAGTTGATATTGTCGACAGTTCACACCTCCGGCAAGCACATGGCTGTCGGCCTGATATTCGTGAACGGATTTAAGTTCGGAGAGCATAAGCCATGCGGCCGGATTATACCACAGGAGTATGCACACAACCTGTGCCAGGAGCAAATCGGCAAAGTGAAGACACGCTATATGGGCGCGTTCGTGACAGAGTATCATTCTGGCGCCCTCAGGGTCTTCCCCGATACTCATGACCACATAGCGGCCATAACTGAAAGGTGCGATACCCGGACGGCTGACAGTCACTAAAATACAGTCTTCAAGTTCATGCCGTTCGCCTGAGGCAATGATACGGTGAATGCGTATGGCAACTGCCACTGTCCACAATGCTGTTGCAATCATGCCTGTGAGATAAATCCAGAGCAGACAGACGACAAACGACGATGCTGCGGAGCCATTTGCCGTATTACCTGTTATGGCCGCGGAGATTTCTCCTAATGCGATGTCGGGGGCAACGTATGGGTCTGCTGATGAAATGACTTCAGTCAGAGGAAATACCGCAAACGACAGCACGTATATAGTAAGGAGAATGATACGGTTGAAGCCGGGCTGATTCTCTGCTGAAAGCAACCATTTATAGACAATATACGATGCCAGCAGCACAAGGCCGGATATGAAAGCATAAACTGCGAAGTGTCCCATAATCAATTGTTTTCTTTGTTCTCTTCAACCATGCGGATTATCTCGCGTAACTCATCGACCGACAGTTGCTCCTCTTCGACAAGGGCTGATACGGCTGCACTCGCCGAGCCGTGGAAGTAGCTCTTTATTACTTGACTCAGAGAGCGGCCGGCGAAGTCCGAGGCAGCCGCTGTGGCATAATATTGGTATGAGCCGCCGAGCGGCTCGTGCCTTACGTAGCCTTTGTCTTCAAGGATGCGCACGGTAGTCGAAACAGTATTGAAGTGGGGCTTGGGGTCGGGATAGCCGTCAAGCATTTCACGCACAAAGAGCGGTCCGCGTTGCCATAGCATACTCATTATTTCAAGCTCGCGTTCGCTCAGTCTGGGATATTTTGATTTGGGTCGTGCCATAACTAAATTATTAGTTGTGCGACAAAGGTAAAACTAATAATTTAGTTGTGCAAGTTTTTATTCAACTAATTTTTTAGTTCTGTGATTTTTTCTGCAATAGTCGTATGGATTGAAAAAATCCCGCATTGGCGTTTCGGCGCATGCGGGATTTCTAAAGTAAAAAAGAGGAAGGCGGGGAGCCTAAGTCATTGTCGTGGTAATAAATCGTAAAGAATAAGAGTGCATGTGTACGATATCATGCGTTAACATTGAGTTTGTGCCTACGCTGTCGGCTAATCAAGCAATTTGCCAGAGCAAATAAATTTTTGACAATCGCCCTTAAGACAGCCCTTGCCTTCCTCCAGGTTTTATAAGAGTTCCACGGTCCAGTTGAGTTGCTGAAGAGCTATCTCGGTTTCGCGCAGTTTCTTCGACATATCATCTACTTTTTTCTGGGTGTCGGCTACATTGATTGTGCTTATTACCCGGATTTCCGACAGATGATAGCGGTTTGTCAGCTGACTTGCGGCACTGACAAGGTCGCGCAGCATCTGCACTTTTTTCTGCAGCATATCGCGACGAGCTATGAGACGTGTCAGAGTCTCGCCTTTGTCATCGGTAGTCCTGCAGTTAGTGATGTTTATGCGTGTCACAAGTTCTTCGTGCTGCCCGAGCATGGCATCAAGTTCTTTGAGTAATTCGACCGGATTTTCGGCCGGCTCACTGCCCTCCTGTGTCGTGGCGTTGTTCTGCAGACGTGTGCCTATCTGTGCTATACGGTTCTGAAGGTCGGCGCGTATCTGCAGTGCTTCAGCAAGTTTCATAATAGGATTTTGAAAATGATATTATTTATTGGACGCTTTTACTGGTTCGACACCGGTGAATGTCATTTTTATGGGAAGAATCTTGCCGTCTTTGTCGAAATACATACGGTCGATGCATGTCACGCGGTTGTTTCCGTCCTTGGCTCCGAGAGGATGGCGGTGGTATACAATATAATATTCGTCATCGCCAGTCCCCTTGACAACGGAGTTGTGCCCCGCGCCGGTGGCTACTTCGGGGTCTGTCTCGAGTATCACGCCTTCGCGTTTGAACGGCCCGAAGGGGCTGTCGGAAATTGCATACGCCACACGGTAGCTGTCGCCGGTCCAGCCGCCTTCCGACCACATGAAGATGTATTTGCCGTCGCGGATGAACATGAACGGTCCTTCGACATAGTTCTCTGGAGTTACTTCTTTGTAGATTGTGCCGTCTTCAAAAGGCACGATGCTGAGTAAGTCGGGAGCGAGACGCACCACGTTGCAGTGCCCCCAGCCGCCATAGAACATATAATGCTGACCGTCTTTATCGCGGAATACGAACTGGTCAATCGGTTGTGCTCCGTTCACGATATCGTTGATAAGGGGCTTGCCGAGGGCATCGCTGTATGGGCCTTCGGGTCTGTCGGCCACTGCGACACCGATACCGCCTATCTCACCTTCATGCACGTCGTTGGCGCCGAAGAAGAAATAATACTTATTGTTGGCTTCGATGATTGAGGGCGCCCACATGGCACGCCACGCCCACTTCACGCTGTCGTTGGTAAGCACACGGGGATGAAGTGTCCAGTTGACAAGGTCTTTCGACGAGAATGCGTTGAAATATGTCTGTTCGTTATAAGGTGCGGAGGTTGTGGGGAATACCCAATATTCGTCGCCGAATTTAATGCCCTCGGGGTCGGCATACCAGCCCTCGAAAGCAGGGTTGCCGCCGGTGTTAATCAGGCCGGCCGAAGGAGGTACGGCTCCGGGAGCACTGCCCCATTTTTTGTTGGGTGTCGGGCCCATTTCGAGCTCGAGTTTGCCGCCTTTCATAAGGTCTTCGTGAGAGAACCACGGCTGATTCCATTCCTTGCCGTTGAGTCGGGCGCTCTGTATGTATTTATTTTCACGCGATGCGCCGTTGGCGATAATTTCGAATGTGCGTCCGTTCGACAGTTTTATTGTCGAATGAGGGAATACGGGGCTGCCGATGTTATAAGCAGCGAAACCGGGAGTGACAGGATAGAAACCGAGCTGCGAGAAAACTACGAACGATGTCATGCCCCCGCCGTCTTCGTCACCGGGTATGCCCATTAGGTCGGGGCGGAACCATGTGTCGAGCATCTGACGGATACGTTTCTGTGTCTTCCAGGGTTTGCCGGCGTAATTATACAGATAAGGCACATGGAGCGAGGGCTCGTTTGCCATGGAGAACTGGCCCACATTGCCGGTGTGGTCGGGTAACTGCGAATAGAAGTCGTATTTGCCTCTTCCGAGGGGTTCGGCGAATGTGCGGTCGAGGTTGGCTGCAAATTTTTCCGGTCCACCCATAAGTTCAATCAAATCGGATACGTTGTGCGGCACGTCCCAACGGTAAACCCAGCCGTTGTTTTCTCCGTAATATTCGCGTGCGCCCATGCCTCCTGACCAGCGATAGTCGAACGGCTCGATGAAATTGCCGTCTTTGTCTTTTGGATGGAAGAATGATGTGGCACGGTTGAAGAGATTGCGGTAGTTGGCACCTGCGCGGAGGAAACGTTCTGCGTCATCCTTTTTGCCGAGAGCGTCGGCTATGCGTGACAGACACCATTCGTCATATGCTGTGCCGAGTGTCACGGCTACAGGCTGACGCTTTTCAAATTTGCTCACATTGGGATTGGTTTCTTCCTCGCCGTTTGCAAGAGCCGGTATATATCCTTTCGTGTGATAGAATACGTCTATGTCATTGGCCGGAGCGGCCGACCAGGGCATGAGAGTTTTCTCTTCAATAGCCTTACGGCAGGCTTCATAGGCACGGAGCGTGTCGATTGCAAGCCCTTTCACCATAGCATCGGCGACGGAGGCCACACCGTGATTTGAATTCATGCGGCGCGAGTCACCGGTAAGTTCGGGGAATGTCGGCATCCATCCGTTGCCCATCTGGTCGGCCATTTCGAGGAATGAATGGAGTATTGCTTCCTCACGGTCCTGATTGATGAGTATGCGCAGGGGATGCGCGGCACGGTATGTATCCCAAATCCAGTCGTCGGTATAGAAAGGCGTGCCGTTGTCGTTGTGTACTTGTCCGTCGAAAGCGCTGAAATAGCGACCGTCCTCGCTGAGGCATATCGGGCGCTCGAATGTACGGTAAAGCGACGTGTAGAATGTCTCTTTGTCTTTATCTGCGCCTTCCACTGTGATTGCTCCGAGGGCTTCGTTCCATGCTTCGCGGCCTTTTTCAGCGACTGCTTTCACATCATAGCCGTGAATCTCGCGTTTGAGATTCTTTTTGGCCTGCTCTTCGCTAATCAGCGATATGCCGTAGCGAAGATTTACATCCTTTACCGACGGTTTGAAGCCGAGAGTGTAGCTCGAACCCTCTTTGCCATTTTTTTGCTCTTTTATGGATTCCGGTTTTTGCTCGGTTTCGAGGTAAAGGTAAATTCTGGTGTTGTTGCTCAGCTGCTGCCATCCCGACACATGGTTGCCTTCGGCTGTAAGTTGTCCACGGGGAGTGCTCACAGTCACATGGGCATCGCCGTCGTTGAAATGCAGCGCGTAGACAGCAGACTGATGCGAGGGTGCATATTCTGCTTTTATGGTATTGTCATTCAGTTCCACCGAGTAGAAATACGGCTTGATTACTTCGTTGTCGTAGTTGTACTGGGTTACCGGTTTCCGGGGAGCACCGCTTGTCGGCGAAATATTGAACGCCGACCGTTCGCGGTGATGTGTCACCACTACGGGAAGACCGTTGACATACTCCGTCGTATAGTCGGAGCGCTGCGGATACACACGCAGCATACTGTTGGGCAAATGCACTGTCGGGAATGTAGGCACAAGCAGATGACTGATATTGCCTATATATGGATTCACATAATCCACCGGGGTTTCGCCGGCATTGCAATACATAGAAGACGACGAGGTCAGCGTGATGCAGCCTGCAGTCAGTAAAGCAATAGCTTTGAGACTAATATTCATCGTATTTTTAGGTTTAGATTTTTCAGAAGCAAAGATACTATTTTATATCCGAACTCAAGCTAAACAATGAGATGTAATTTCATACTACGGATATAAGAAAAGGAAAAGCAGACACCGTTATCGGATGTCTGCTCTCTGTTTGTCAGTCCGTAAGACTATGTCATAACGGGGATTATGTTATTTCACAAATACTTTGGATACTTTTGAGCCCTGACGGCTTACATAGACACCGGTCTGGGGCTGATTCACTTTTCGTCCCTGCAAATCGAAATACTCGGCAGGGGTTTCAACGCTCTCTGCGACGATAGTTTCCGTGCCTGAGCTGTCTGATTTCTTACCGAAAACATCCAGAGCATAGATACGGTGGGTAGTAGTATTGTATTCCTTGCCGTCTTTTTTCACTCGGGGAAGCTCAAATTTCACATAGCGGGCACTCACGGATGTATCCAGCTTATCCTCCTTGATATTCTCGCTTTGGGTATCATAGCGTTCCACAACCGTTGTCCAGCATGTATTCTGGTCACTCGCAGGAGTAATCTTCGAGAGGTCGGGAGCTTCTGCCGAAACAGAAATTTTGTAATGGTCTACGTTGGGGTCCTGAGGCACGAGTGTCTTGCAGTCGTACATTTTGAAACTCGATATATCGTAATTGTCCTCGAGGTCAATCACAACATATTTTATCGGGTCATTGTCGGCATTCGCAGCAAAGCAGCACCATTTGCTTACCGATTGGTCATAGATGCCGTTGAGCAGATTGTATGCTCCTTCTTTCGGGTTTGTCTGGTCATACGAAGCCATAATAGTTTTGCCTATACTGATGTTGTTGTCCGTACGCTCATAAGGACGGCTGAACTCACCGTAGATATCACATCCATAGATACGAACCGCGCCGTCGGCACGACGGAAAGTAGCCCTTACGAAACGGCCTTCGACAGGCGTGAAATGCTCTTCCTTGAAATCCTGATTGCCTACGTTCTCTTTATGAAGCACCTCTGTCCAGTTTGTGCCGTCCTCACTGATTTCGAGCCAGTATTCGGGCACGTTCTCCGAATTTTCGTGACCAATCACATCATCGAAGGCGAAGCCGTCGAATTTGTAGTAGTCAAAGAATTCCCATATGACCCAGGGAGTCTCATGCTGGTTGTCGCACCATTTTTTGCCCGGATAAGCAAATCTGAGATTTAGATTTGTGGCGCTTTCGTCTTCTTTGACCTGTCCGCTCTTGCTGTGTATACGGCAACGAACCTTACCGGTCAAATCGCGCGGTATGGCATTAAGATTTCTCGGAGCCGGTTTTTCAACTTCAAAAAGGCCCTCCACAGGGTCGCCGTAGGCTTCGGCATTCGCAGGGTCATAGACAGCTACGCCTACCATCGAATCGGCGCAACCGTAGTAGAGATACCATTTGGAATTGTTATAGACAAGGCCCTCGACAAATACCGTACCGTCTTTATACTGACCGCTTTTCTCCGCATCCTCCATGGGGCGGAAGAAGGCATTGTCGAGGCGTCCGAGTACTGCGGTAGGGTCTTCGATGTCAAAGAGAATCTGACCGGCGGCGTATGTCGAGGGAGGATAGTTTGTGTCGGTATTGTAGTCCGATTTATTTTTGCCATTATAAAGCAACAGAATGCCTTTGTCGGTGATTACGGCAGGTGGACCGCACTCTGTGAGCTGACTGTCAAAATGATAGGGACGCGGAACAATCAGACGTACAAGTTCTGTCTTCTCGTTCACATAAGGAGTCCAGTTGATAAGGTCATCGGATGTCGCCAAGAAGACAGCATCCTCGCCCCAGTACATGAGATATTTTTCTTCGCCCTTGAAGTTGACTTTGACAGCGAGTTGTTTGCCGTCGATAACTTTGGTTACAATCGAACCGCTCTTGCAACTGTTGTTTTTGAATTTACCATTATAGGCCGTAAGGAATGCCGGACCTTTTGTCTCCCATTTCACGAGGTCTTCGGAGGTGGCAATAGCCAGACGTGGAATACCGTCTTTGCCACGGCTCCAGGCGGTATAGGTCATCACATAGATAGTCTTACCGTCAACTTCAGCTGCGACAACCCGTGGGTCTTCGCAGCCGCCGTTCCACTCGTACTTCTTAGAGATTTCGGTGTCTGTAGGATAAAATACAGGCTCGGTAAGACGGGTCTTTACCGTGATGCCGTCTTCATCCATTTCGGCAAGACCGATGCGGGAAGTACGGCCACCGATGCCTGCGTCAGGATTATCTTCGGCTCGATAAAGCACATAGATTTTACCGTCCTTAACGACTGCAGCAGGGTTAAATGTGTCGGCGCACTCCCATTTTACTTCTGAATTTGTCATCGGACAATGGAAGGACGTGTTGTCGAGCGGCGAAATAATCGGATTTACCCCATCCGGACGTACAAAGCCGCCGAAAGCCCAGTCGGGCAACGGGTTGTCGGAGGTCTGGGCCGATGCTGTGGCTGCGATGCCGAGACACAGCAGGCTCAGGAAACGAATTGCTTTCATGTGATTATTGATTGTTGGTTTAGGTAGCAATAATAATAGCAGTATGCGGTAAGTTTTTCAGAAAGAAAGGCTCCCCCTGAAGGGAGCCTTTGCTATCAGTCTTGTATCGTGTTTGCCTCAAGGCAATCAGATACCGAGGTCTTTCTTGATGCTCTCAATCTTGACATCGGCGGCTGCATTGCAGCGTGCATAGTCGTCGAGAGAGCTCATCTTGTCGTGAACCTCAATATAGAACTTGATTTTTGGCTCTGTGCCCGAAGGACGGATAGAAACCTTGGTACCATCGGCCGTAAAGTACTGGAGTACATTCGAGGTGGTGGGGAAATCCATCTTCGTAAGCTTGCCGGTAGCGACATCTGTGCAGTTGAGGTCGGCGTAATCCTTGATTGTGATGACGGGGCTGCCTGCGAGTTTCTTGGGAGGATTCTCGCGGAACTGTTTCATCATGGCGACGATTTCTTCGGCGCCGCTCTTGCCGGGACGTACAACCGAAATACCTACTTCGTGGCTGTAACCGTTGTTGAGATAAATTTCCTGAAGCATCTTGTTGAAGTCGAGACCGCGGTCTTTGGCCCATGCGCAGATTTCTGCCATAAGCGAAATGGCGCTGACGGAGTCTTTGTCGCGGCAGAAATCTTCAGCAAGGAAGCCATACGATTCCTCACCGCCTCCGAGATAACGGCTTGTGCCTTCGAGGTCACGTATTACGGCGGCAATCCATTTGAAGCCGGTGTAGCAGTCGTACATCTTCACGTTCTGATTGTCGGCGATAGCCTTGATTGTCTCTGTGGTGACGATAGTCTTGACGATGTATTCGTTGCCTTTGAGACGTCCGAGCTCACGGTTGCGGCGCATGATGTAATTGAGCAGAATCATCACAATCTGGTTGCCGTTGATGAGCTGATATTCACCGTTGTTGTCGCGGATAACGCAGCCGATACGGTCGGCGTCGGGGTCGGAGGCCACAACAAGGTCTGCTCCTACTTCTTTTGCTTTGGCGATAGCCATTGCCATTGCCTCAGGATTCTCGGGGTTAGGCGAAGCAACAGTGGAGAAGTTGCCGTCGGGGATGTCCTGTTCCGGTACGTGGATGATGTTGGTGAAGCCGTAGTTCTTAAGTGATGCCGGTATCATCTTCACGCCTGTGCCATGGATAGGTGTGTACACAATCTTGAGGTCGGCATGACGCTTGATGACCTCGGGGTCGAGCGAAAGACCTTTGATGGCGGCAAGGAATTTGTTGTCCATCTCCTCGCCGATGATTTCGATGTTTTCAGGCTTGCCCTTCATCTTGATGTCTTTCGGGCCGTGGATGCGGTTCACATGCTCGATGATGCTTACATCGTGAGGCGCGATAATCTGGGCGCCGTCGCTCCAGTAAGCCTTGTAGCCGTTATATTCCTTGGGATTATGCGAGGCCGTGATGTTCACGCCGCTCTGGCATCCGAGTTCACGGATTGCGAAAGAGAGTTCGGGAGTCGGACGGAAACTGTCGAAGAGGTATACATGGATATCGTTGGCCGAGAATACATCGGCAACAACTTCGGCAAATTTGCGGGAGTTGTTACGCACGTCATGGCAGACTGCAACGCTTATTTGCGGCAAGTCTTTGAAACATTCATGCAGATAATTTGCAAGGCCCTGAGTGGCTGCGGCAACTGTATAGATATTCATGCGGTTTGAGCCGGCACCCATTATACCGCGCAGGCCGCCAGTTCCGAATTCAAGGTCTTTATAGAACGATTCGATAAGGTCTGTCTTGTCATCGGCTTCGAGCATGCGGCGCACCTCGGCCTGTGTCTCAGCATCGTAGCCGTCGGTAAGCCATGTTTTGGCTTTCACAGTCACCTGCTCTATGAGTTCTTTGTTTGTATCCATTTTTCAGGGTAATTAAAAATGTTAGGTATGTAGTTCTTTGTTGGCAAATTTAGGAATTTGCTTTAAGATATACAAATATTTATATGCTAATGTTTCGGATATAATTGCCGCGTAGAGCTTTTTTAAGTGATAAACTCTACGCATCCTTTACTTTTTAATAAGAAAATATATTTCACGAATCCACAGAACAAACGACGATGCCACCACTATGATGACGAAATCAAGTGTGCCTGACGGATTGAATTTCCAGTCGAGGGTGTGGAACATCGGTTCTACGTTAAAGAATTCGTAAGCTACTTCTGTGATGAAAATCTGTCCGAGAACGATAATCGCCACAATTCCCCAGAAGCTGCTGCTCATACGTAGCCTGAACACGCTCTTACCTGATTCGAAGCAGCGCACATTGAACATATACCAGAAGTGCGTCCACACGAAAATCGAGAAAAGAAGAGTAGCCTCATAGGCTGTCATCGGAGACTTTATGCCGATATGGGCGTGGAAAAGCTGGGGAATAGAAGTAATATCGGCCGAATTGAAAATACAGTAGAAACCGAGTGTGAGCGCGAAGAAAAATATGCCTACGCAGAATAGCTCCACAGTCATAGGCTTTGTGAGAATCGAAGCCCTGCGGTCACGGGGCTTGTCTTTCATCACTCTTATAGACGGTGGCAAAGACGCGAGAGCCATGGCCCCGAATGTATCCATAATCAGATTGACCCACAGCATCTGCGTCACCGACAACGGCGATTCGCTGCCGATAAAAGATGCCACGAGTACAAGAAGGCTGGCGGCGACATTAACCGTAAGCTGGAAAAGAAGGAACCGTTGGATATTCTTATATAGCGAACGGCCCCACATCACGGCACGTCCGATAGACGAGAAAGAATTGTCAATAATTGTGATATCGCTTGCCTCTTTCGCAACCGACGTTCCATCGCCCATTGAGAGGCCAACCTGAGCCGCTTTGAGTGCGGGCGCGTCGTTTGTGCCGTCTCCAGTGACTGCCACCACCTCATTGTTGGCCTGAAGCGCTTCTACAAGGCGTTTCTTATCCATTGGACGCGCACGGGCTATAATTTTGAAGTCACCGACGCGTTCTTTGAGTTCCTTGTCTGACAGCGCGGCGAACTCGGGCCCTGTGATTATGTTACGGTCGGTATCGGTGTCATCGTGCCAGAGGCCGATTTGGCGTCCGATTTCTTTTGCCGTTCCGGGCGTATCGCCTGTAACGATTTTTATTTTCACGCCGGCATCGGTCACCTCGCGCACTGCATCCGGAACATCGGCGCGAACGGGGTCGGAAATAGCCACGATGCCGAGAAAACGGAGTTTTTCTGCTACAACTACTCCGTCTTTCAGAGTCGAATCATTTTCATCGAGCTCCTGATAGGCGAATCCGAGCGTACGCATCGCCATATTCTGATATTCTGAGAGCCGGGCGTCGATTTCGGCTTTTGTGACTCCTGAGGTATCTCGACACATGGCAAACACGATTTCGGGAGCGCCTTTCACATAAATGATTTTTTTGCCCGTGGTCGATTTTACCACTGTAGCCATGTATTTACGTTCGGTTGTAAAGGGCAGTTCCTCGATACGGATTGCGTTGCCGCGATATTTGTTGTAGTCCGTTCCGCGTTCTTCAAGCCACAGCAGGAGAGCGCCTTCGGTTGGATTGCCGAGGACCTTGACTTTCTCGCCCGATTTGTCGAGCTGTGCTGTAGAGTTTACGGCAATACTTTCATACAAAACCTCATCAGATGGTTCTCCGAAGAAATCAGCCTTGTACACCTGCATCTGGTTTTGTGTCAGCGTGCCGGTCTTGTCGGTGCAAATCACTGTTGTCGCGCCCATTGTCTCGCAGGCGTGCATTTTGCGTACCAGATTGTTGGTCTTAAGCATGCGGCTCATGCTGTAGGCAAGCGACAGTGTCACTGCCATGGGAAGACCTTCTGGCACAGCCACAACAAGGAGCGTGACCGCTATCATGAGCGTCTGCAGCGTGTGGGCAAGAAGCCCGGACCACGCCGCAGTATCGGCTCCGGGATTAATCAGAGCAAAAATGCCGGTCACACAGGCAAAAAATACGACTACGAAAAGACAAATGGTCAGTGTGCATGTTTTCTTTTTCCATTTCGGAAACTGTGCAATCACCAGCCAGAAAAATAGGGCGACCGGGAATATGAGCAGCCATGCCTGCCATTCGCCCCAGCCAAGAAAGTGGATAAGCTGACCGACAATAATCAGACCTGCGACTACATAACTGATATTCGTAATCCAACGGGCGAGCGTGTCGAGCTGTTCGTTGAGAGGTGTCTTGACCGAATTGTCAATTTGCGCTTCTTCGAACACTTTGCCCATTTCTGTGGCATCGCCTACCGTTAACACGCGCATCACGCCGTGCCCCTCCATGACTTTGGTACCACGCATCACATGATTTGATGGATAGGTGGCGTCAGGGTCGAAATCCTTGGGGTCAATAGTCTTGAGGCAATGCGGCTCGCCGGTAAGGGTTGATTCGTCTACACTCAGTGTCACGGCATCGAGCAGTTCGCCATCGGCAGGAATCTCGTTGCCGAGATTCAGGACTACGATGTCGCCTACTACAATGTCTTTACGCGGAACGGTCGTATTCGCGCCGTCGCGGATTACTTCCACGGGTTCATCGTCGTTGACCTGATTGAGGATTCTGAAGGCTTTGTTCGCTCTGCTCTCAAAAAGAAAAGCAAGCCCGGTGGCGAGCAGAATGGCAATGAATATGCCGATAGGTTCAAAAAATACTTTCCAGTCTTCATGGAGACCCCAGTATTCGTAGCAGGCAATCCCTATGGAAAACACGCCTGCAATCAGCAGAATGATTATGAGAGGTTCGGAAAATTTTGCGAGGAATTCTTTCCACCAGGGAGCCTGTTTAGGTGGCGTAAGGACGTTCTCGCCATACCGACGACGGCTTTCGAGTACCTCTGCACTCGATAGCCCCTTGTAATTATTAAGTTGAAACATGTAGTTGTGTGGTTTTTGCAAAATTAAGGTTTTCGGACGTTTCCCGTGCGTCCGGAATACTTTAATCAGGTAACGCAGCGGTTATTCCGTCAGACTTACAGTGCCATCGGGGGCAATCATCACCTTATGTTCTTTATAAAGATGCCCCACTGCTTTCTTGAAATCTTTTTTTGAACAGTGGAAAGCCATCTCTATCAGCTCCGGCGACATCTTCTCACTGATAGGCGCGGCATTGTCTTTCGAGAGATGAGCCATTATCCGCTCGGCGACGTCACCCTGACGGGTGACGGCTTTCTCGTTGATGGTGAGGTCGATTTTACCGTCGTCTCGAACTTGCTTCACGTATGCTGTCACAGTTTCTTCTATCTCGATGGCCCGATATAGCTCATTTGAGTAAATCATGCCTTTGTGGAGATTGTCCACAATCACTTTATATCCTATATCGGTATGCTCCACAACGAGTGCCTGTACGCGGTCACCGGGCTTATAGTCGGGAAATACGTTGCCGAGATATTTGTCGGTCTTGGTCGATGCTACAATACGGCCCGTGGCCTTGTCAACGTAGACATAGACGAGATATATGCCTCCGCGTCGCATGCGCATGCGCTGTTCGCTGTAGGGTACAAGCAAATCTTTTGGCAGTCCCCAGTCAAGAAACGCACCCGTGTCGTTCACGGCATTGACCGAGAGAAATGCAAATTCACCCACAGTAGCGTAAGGACGCTCGGTTGTGGCAATCGGACGGTCTTCCGAATCCTTGTATACAAATACTTCGAGTGTATCGCCAACTTTCATGTTCTCGGGCAGATAACGGCCCGGAATAAGCACCTCGGCTTCTTCTCCGGGGGCGCAGAGATATGCGCCGAAGTCTACGATACGGCGAATCTCCAATGTCTGATATTTTCCTAATTCAATCATCTCTTCTTTATTTCAATCTGCAAAGTAACGTGTTTTATTTGATTCGGCAATCAAAAATCCGTACTTTTGCAGCATTATATAATTCCAACATTTCTTTTCGCAGAATGTTTCACTGATATGAACGATAACGCATCAGATACTTGCCGGCTCATAACAGAGCACTTCCCCGCCCTTCCTTCCGAGGCTGTCGGGGCCTTTGCAAAACTCGGCGACTTATACCGGAGCTGGAACGAACGCATCAATGTCATATCCCGGGCTGATACGGACAACATCTATTGCCGGCACGTGCTTCATTCGCTTGCGCTCGCTAAGTTTTTCGGCGAACTCGAGGACGGTACTGCCTTCATGGACCTCGGTACCGGAGGAGGTTTTCCCGGAATTCCGCTGGCGATACTATATCCGGGATGCCGTTTTCATCTGATTGACCGCATCGGTAAAAAAATAAAAGTCGCAAGCGCGATTGCAGACGAAATCGGGCTACAGAATGTCACCTTACAGCACGGAGACTCCGGGGAATGCCATGAGCGCTTTGACTACGTGGTGAGCCGCGCCGTTATGCCTCTCGAAGGTCTTGTAAAAGCCTGCTCGAAGAATATCGTCACTTCAGCCCGACGTGGCAACCGATATGCCCCGGGGCTTGCGTGTCTCAAAGGCGGAGACCTGCGCGATGAAATCAAGGCCGTAAGGCGTCCGGTGCTGGAAGTGCCTGTATCCGATTTCTTCGCGGAGCCATTCTTTGAGACCAAAGAAATTGTTTATGTTCCATTTGTAAAGTGATTCATAATGTTAAAAATCCGCCAGTTCGTCTTCAATTTCTTCTCCGAAAGCACTTTCATAGCCTATGACAGTGACTCTCTTGAGGCCATTGTCATCGACCCCGGAATGCTTGACCGGTCAGAAAGAGATTTCTTTGATAAATTCATTGCCGAAAACAATCTTCGCCTCACTCAGATTGTCAATACACATCTGCATCTTGACCATTGTTTCGGCAACAACTATGTGCGTGACCGCTATGGAGTGAAAATAGCAGCCTCCCCTGCCGATGCTTTCCTCGGGGCTACTTTTGAAGAACAGGTACGCAAGTATATCGGAGATGATGAGTTCGACAGCCGAAAAATCGAAATAGACATACCTCTTCATGAAGGAGATATTATTCCTGTCGGGCAATATAAGTTCCATGTTATAGAAGTGCCGGGACATTCTCCGGGAGGCATAGCTCTCTACTGCCCTGAATATAACTGTGCGTTTGTAGGAGATTCGGTTTTCTACGGTTCTGTCGGCCGTACCGATTTACCCGGAGGGGATGGCCGTACTCTTATAGACAGTGTACGTTCAAAAATTCTTACGCTCCCCGATAAGACACAGCTATTTCCCGGTCACGACCGTATGACTACGGTCGGACATGAAAAAGCCTCGAATCCGTATTTAAAGTGATTAAAAAAACGCGTTTCTCAGTGTGGGAAACGCGTTTTGGCTTAGCTGTTATTTTTAAACAGGGCCTTTGCCTTGGCAGGAGACAGTCCGAGGCGCACAGCCTCTCGGGCATCCGCTTGTGCTTCGTCAAGTCTGTAACGGTCACGGTTAAGCATGGCCCGGTAGTAATATAGTTCGGGGTCCTGGGGATATTTCTTAAGAGCCTCTGCGAGGGTGGCAGAGGCGTCGCTCAGTTTCTGCAAGGCGAGATAGCATCCGGCCAGTGCGGCGTAATATACCGGCGAAGGTTCGACACTTATCACTTTTTTAAGATATGGAATGGCTTCCTTGTCGCGACCAGTCGTCGAATAAAGAGTCGAAAGCGCTATTGCGGTGTCTGTAGCATCTGGAGCTATGCTCTCCAGCACGGCAAAGTCGTCTTCGGCCGTACGGATATCTCCGCTGTAAAGAGATATTGTACCATGGTAGAAACGGGCGTCGGTGTTGAGCGAGTCGGCAGCGATGACGGCAGTGAAATCACGCATGGCTTCCTTGTCACGGCCCATATTAAGTAACACGTGCGCACGGTTTGAAAGCACGGTGCGCATGGCCGGAGCCTTACGGTGTGCTTCATCGAGTGTGGCCAAGGCCAGCGAGTCACGGCCCATATAGCTGTAGACCATGCCCAGATTGGATAGCAGAAGAATATTCTGCGGTGAGTCGGGTCTGATAGACATGGCATCAATCAGCCGTGCGGCAGCTTCGTCGAATTTGCTTTCTTTTATTGCCTTGTCAGCCTGGCCGCAAAGCAGATAATAAGGGTCTTCCTCGTCTTCAGGCACGGTGTCGCGCTCCACTGCGGAGGCATGAAGCGCCACTATTGTGAAAAGCGAAAGAAAAATGGAGAGTACGCGTTGCATGGGTGCTGTCGGTTTAATGTTTTATCGCCGGTTTTGATTCCGCCCCACGATATATTACGGGCTTATGCACAAGAGCCCATATGACGAGGAATACTCCGAGAATCGCAAATGGTATACTGAGGAGCTGACCCATGTTGAGCACCATCGAATCTTCGAACGCAACCTGATTGTTCTTGATGAACTCGATAAAGAAACGCGTGGCGAAGGTGCCGATGAGGAAGGTGCCGAACAGCAGGCCGGGACGGTTGCCGCAGTCTTTCTTCCAGTACATCCACATCATAAGTCCGAAGAGGGCCAGATAGGTCAGGGCCTCGTAAATCTGGGTGGGATGGCACGCCTGACCGTAGTAAAGCTGCTGCCACTCGGCGGAACGGACAAAATAGAATCCCCACGGCAGTGTTGTGGGATGTCCGAAAATCTCGGAATTCATAAGATTGCCTATGCGGATAAGTGCGCCCACCAGTGCTATTGCTATGGTAAGACGGTCGAATGTCCACAGCGGATTGCGTTTGGTTGTAAATATAGAATAGAGAATTACTGCCAGAATAATGCCTATTGCGCCTCCGTGACTTGCCAGACCGCCCTCCCATGTAGCGAATATTTTCCATGGATGGGCCGAATAATAATCCCATTGATAGAAGAACACGTGACCGAGGCGAGCGCCTACAATTGTGGCGACTGCAACATAAATGAGCAGTATGCCCACCCATTTTTCCGGGGCACCGTCGCGCTTGAACATTTTGGCGACCAGATTATATCCAATCCAGAAGCCTATGGCAAACATCAGTCCGTACCAGCGGATAGTGACGAAACTGTCGATTATATCGGGATTTACATCCCATGTAATAAATTCAGGTAGCATTTATTTTGAGTTATTCTTTTTTCTTGAAAAATATTCACTGGTAAGAGCCCGCACTTTCGGGCTGAGCATCAGCACACATGTCATGGTGGGAATTGCCATGAGGGCATAGAAAAGGTCGCACGCTCCGACGGCGGCCTCAATAGGCACAATGGCGAACACAACGAGCGAGGCGAGGAAGAACCAGCGGTAGAGTTTGCCGCTCCTCGTTCCGAACAGATATGTGGCACAGGAAGTGCCGTAGAACGAGTAGCTGAACATCGACGAGAGTGCGAAACATATCACCACGCACATCAGCAGTATATCTCCGTAAGGGATACCGTTGCGAAATGCTTTCATGGCTACGGCAAGCCCCTGTACACCCTGCACCTCTATGTCCCCGCAAAGAAGAATGGCTACGGCTGTAAGGGTGCAGACAAGTCCTGAGTCAATGCTCGGCCCAAGCATCGCGACAAGACCTTCACGCACAGGCTCACGGTTGTTCGACGCTCCGTGCATTATCGATGCTGTTCCTATACCGGCATCATTTACCAGAGCTGCCCTGCGTGCGCCGATAATGGCTATGCCAGCCAGAGCGCCTATGCCGGCATCAAGATTGAAAGCTTCGGAGAAAATGCGGCCGAAAACAGCCGGAACACCGTGTATGTTGCAGATGATGATGTACAGTACCATGCAGAAATACAGGCCGACCATAAACGGCACCATAACCGTTGCGACCCTCGCAATGCGTTTGATGCCTCCGAGTATCACCACTGATACTATCATGGCTACTGTGATGCCGAAAAGAAGCCGGAACACAGGCACATTGTCAAGCCCGATGACACCGCCAACCTTAGTCAGAAGCGCGCTGTTCTGAATACCATCGGGTGTCGTAAATGTTGTCATGAAAGCCTCTGTGAGCTGATTGGCATTCATTATACACAATGTGCCGAACATACCGGCTACTGCGAAAAATTTTGCCAGCGGCTTCCATTTCATGCCGAGACCCTGTTCGATTATATGCATAGGTCCACCCTGCGGATTGCCCTTGTCATCTTTGCCTTTATATCTGATTGCGAGCACACCTTCGTGATATTTGGTAGCCATGCCGACTATGGCACTTATCCACATCCAGAATATGGCGCCGGGACCGCCCACAACCAGTGCGATGGCGACACCCGCTATGTTGCCCAGACCGATTGTCGCCGCTACAACCGAAGCCAGAGCCTGTATGGACGAAATCTGGCCGCTCTCACGTCCTTCTTTCGAGGGTTTGCGGCGCAATTCACGCATGGCTGCCGGAAGACACCGCAGCGACACGAAGCCTGACGATACAAGCAGATACAGACCTCCGCCAATCAGTAGAAAGAACAGCGGATATCCACCCAAAACATCGGCTGCATTAATTATGAATTGTCCTATTTTGTCAAACATGGAGACAAAGGTACGGATTTTTATGTGATTTACTGCAAAACGTCGTCTTTTTGAATGTTTTTAAATAGCCGTGCAACCACAAAAATACAAGATTAGTTTTTCAGATGAGAATAAATACGTAACTTTGAACCGTCAATGCATATGGCAGAATTGCCGCATATTTTATACTTTAATCAAACATCAGTGAATAATCGAATTATATCGTTGCTGAAAGACCCCGTCCATATTTACAGAGGTACAGTCTATCGGATTCTTAATCTGTTTGCGAAGCAGATGTCAGACAAGACTTACATTGAATGCAAATGGTTCCTGACTTTTGGACGACGGATAAATCTTGACGCTCCACGCTCTTTCAACGAGAAGTTGCAATGGCTGAAACTGTACAACCGAAATCCTCAATATACGCGCCTGGTAGATAAATATGAGGTAAAAAAACATGTGGCCACCCTGATTGGAGAGGAGTATGTTACGCCTACCCTTGCAGTATATGAGCGCGCCGAAGATATAGATTTTGAGGCTTTGCCCAATCAGTTCGTGCTGAAGACAACCCATGACAGCGGTGGAATAGTCATCTGCACCGACAAATCGAAACTGAACAAAGAAAAGGCTATAAAGACCCTCGACAAAGCTCTGAAGACCGATTTCTATGCCTATACCCGTGAATGGCCTTATAAGGATGTTCCCCGGAGAATTATTGCCGAGCAATATATTCCGACACCGGATGGCGACCTGAGGGATTACAAATTTTTCTGTTTCGACGGTGTCCCCAAAGTAATGTTTGTGGCAGCCGACCGTTTTACCCCCGGAGAAGAGACTACGTTTGATTTTTTTGATATGGATTTCAATCATATTGATGTGCGTAACGGGCATCCGAACTCTACCAGAACTATTGTCAAACCCGAAGGATTCGAGAAGATGAAAAAGCTGGCCGCCACGCTGTCTGCCGGATTTCCTCACGTAAGGGTTGATTTCTATGATATAAATGGTAAAATCTATTTCGGAGAGCTGACCTTCTTCCATTTCAGTGGATTTGTCAAGTTCAAACCACACGATTTGGATATTCAGATGGGCCGGCACCTCGCGTTGCCTTTAGAGAAACACATATAACTTGTTACATAACATGCCGGATTATTTTGGCTGTAACCCCATGGATACTAATTTTACAAATATTTTTTAATATCCTTCCTTTCATGGTCATGAAAACCTTTAAAATTCTGCTTGCAGCTGCTTTGGCAACCGCGTTGCTTCCTGCCTGCACCAAAAGCAACTCCGTGGTTGATGTTGCCCTCACAAAATCGGGGCTGAATCCTGATGCATTCAAAACTGTATACGAGGGCGACAGCACCGCCCTCTATACACTTACCAACGCCTCGGGCATGGAAGTGTGCATCACTAATTTCGGTGGCCGTATCGTATCGGTAAGCGTTCCTGATAAAGACGGTAATTTCCGCGATGTCGTGCTCGGATTCGACAGCATTCAGGCTTATTTCCCGTCTGCCAACCAGACTGACTTCGGCGCAGCTATCGGTCGCTATGCAAACCGCATCAATCAGGGCCGTTTCACTCTCGACGGAGTGGAATACCAGCTTCCTCAAAACAATTACGGACATTGCCTCCATGGCGGCCCCGACGGCTGGCAGTATCGCGTATACGGTGTAGAACTTGTATCCGACTCATCCGTGGTTCTTTCTATAGATTCCCCCGACGGTGACAGCAATTTCCCCGGCAATGTCCATGCCACTGTAGCGTATACGCTGTCTGACGACAACGCTCTCTCGATTGAGTATAACGCGTATTCCGAAGCTCCGACAATCATCAATATGACCAACCACTCATATTTCAATCTGTCGGGAGACCCCGCCAAACCTATCACCGACCAGGAACTTACAATCAATGCCTCCAATTTCACTCCGGTCGATTCCACATTCATGACCACCGGCGAGATTCTGCCTGTTGAAGGCACCCCCATGGATTTCCGTAATGCCAAAGTTATCGGTGCCGACATTGAGCGCACCGACTACGAGCAAATCAGCAACGGCAAAGGTTTTGACCACAACTGGGTGCTCGACACAGCAGGAAATGCCGAAGTTGAGGCTGCTTCGGTTTATTGTCCCTCTACCGGCATCCTTCTGCAGGTCTATACCAACGAACCCGGCATCCAGATATACACCGGCAACTTCCTTGACGGCACTGTCACCGGTAAAAACAATATAACCTACAATCAGCGCACCGCTATCTGTCTCGAAACACAGCACTATCCCGATACCCCCAACAAACCCCAGTGGCCGTCGGCAGTTCTGCGTCCGGGCGAAACTTATCACAGCGTCTGCACATATAAATTCTCCACAAAATAAGCTGCTGTAATCAGCAAAAACAATAAAAAGCAGAGATGCGACGGCACACAGTCGTATCTCTGCTTTTTTATCATTGCTTTACATAATTTCAATAAAACATACCATAAAGAGCATAAAGACATTTAAGGTATTGCGATAGAGTGGAAAAATTTGCGTCCCCGCTGAATTTTTGCTAATTTTGCACTAATTTCTAAGGTCATCATAATAAATAGAACACATAGACAGTTGAAAATACCAAATTTATTGAATCGCCGGGCTTGCACTCCCCCGCTTTGCATTTCGGTCCTTCCAATTGTAGCACTTCTCATTTTCTTTGCCGGAATAATTTTAGTCGCCGGCGCTGATGCCATATCGGAATTCAGCACCGTTTCGCTTCTGTCGGCCACAGTACTCTGTATTTTACTTGCGGCAGCCGTCGGTTGCCTGAACTCACGCGGTCTTCTGACAGGCTTTTTACGGAGCGCCCGTCAGATACTCCCGGCCGTCCCCATGCTTGTTTGTATAGCCATGGTCGGCACCACATGGATGCTGAGCGGTGTCGTCCCTGTTCTCATCGAGTACGGTCTGCAGATTCTCAATCCTACATTTTTTCTTGTAATCACTTGCATTGTTTGCGGTGTGATTTCGGTTCTTACCGGCAGCTCGTGGAGCACAATCGCCACAATTGGAGTCGCTTTCATGGGCATAGGCACTCTTATGGGGTTCAACGCAGGCTGGATTGCCGGAGCCGTCATATCCGGAGCTTATTTCGGCGACAAGGTATCGCCTCTGAGCGACACCACCGTTATCGCTTCCTCGACTTGCGGTGTCGACCTCTTCGACCATATCCGCTATCTTATGATTACTTCTGTTCCTGCAATGACAATAGCTTTGCTCACATTCTTCATTGCAGGCCTCCATATCGAACCGATGTCGCAGATTTCCGAGAACAATATACTCAATCAGCTTAATGAGACATTTGTCCTCACGCCATGGACCCTGCTGATTCCTGCAATCACATTGATTATGATTGCCGTGAGGGTGCCGACACTCATAACTCTCTTCAGCAGTTCCATGCTGGGTCTTATCGGGATATTCGTTTTCCAGCCCGGAATCGTTGACCGGCTTTCATCCGACGGCATCATCGCCATGATAGCCTCTCTCCTTTGGAGCGGAACGACATTCAACACCGGTATTCCGGCTTTCGATGACCTTGTGTCCACATCCGGTATAACTGGCATGCTCCCTACCATATCGCTTGTGCTGTGTGCCATGATGTTCGGGGCTGCCATGATAGGCACCGGCATGCTCGCACGTGTAACGACTACCCTCACAAGCCGTATGCATGGCCGTTTTTCACTCGTCGGAGGGACTGTGTGCAGTGGTTTGTTCCTGAACAGCTGTACTGCCGACCAATATCTCTCTATAATTATCGGTGGTAATATGTACCGTACGGCATACAAACAATTCGGTCTGGAGCCGCGTCTGCTGAGCCGGACGCTCGAAGACTCGATTTCTGTCACATCCGTGATTATTCCCTGGAATTCCTGCGGTGTCACACAGTCGGCTGTGCTCGGTGTGTCGACACTTGTGTATATGCCATATTGTGTCTTCAATTATCTTTCACCGCTTATGTCATTGCTGATAGCCTTCACGGGCTTCAAAATCAAACAGTCGGTATCGGCTGCCTTTAAAGGAACTCAGACTTCCGCGGCGTAATCGCTCAGATATTGCTTACCATATAGCCGGCATACAGCAGTATAAAACCTGCCGCAATACTCAGAGCCGCATATCCGGCTACTAATGGCAGATTTGATGACTGGAAAAGCAGATAATTCTCATTTATAAATGTGGAGAAGGTGGTAAAGCCTCCGCAGAAACCGACTGTGAGCAGCAGTCTCAACTGCGGTGAAAGCAGCCAATTGTCCGCATGAGTGGTCGCGTAACGGTCAAAAAGCCCGTACAACAGACCGATGAGAAAGCATCCGGTGATATTTACGGCAAACGTACCCCACGGGAAGAGTGTCGCGCCGACGTGTGCCTGAAGAGCTTTCCCGGTCAGATAACGACATACGCCGCCAAGACCGCTTCCAACAAAAACGGCGATTACGCTTATCCAGTTCATGTGTGATTGGGATTCTTAAAAGTTTGCAGGCAAGCGGGATTTTGCATAACTTTGTACGACAAACATGTCCGCAAACATTTATGATAAAAATATCAAGACTTCTAAATCTTATGAAAAAAAGTAAAAGTCGTATTGTCGGGGTGACAGGATTCGAACCTGCGACCACCTGGTCCCAAACCAGGCACTCTACCGGACTGAGCTACGCCCCGGAAACGGATGCAAATTTACGTCTTTTTTTTCATTCCGCCAAATTTATTTTGACTGCCGCGGCTTTGCTCCTGTGCTGTACGCATGCATATTCAAAAAGTCCGCTTAAACTTCATTATAACCGCCCCGCACAGTATTTCGAAGAAGCAATCCCAATCGGCAACGGTAAAATCGGAGCTATGGTTTATGGCGAGCCCGAATACGACCGGCTGTCGCTCAACGATATAACCCTCTGGACGGGTGAGCCCGATACCACCAGCTACCCCGGGCACTCCGATGCTCTGGCCAATGTACGCCGCCTGCTTGATGAAGGAAAATATGCAGAGGCAGACCAGGCTCAGAAAGCGCTTCAAGGACATTATAGCGAGAATTATCAGCCTCTTGGCAATCTCCTTTTAAAATTTGATTTGCCGGGTAAAACGGCTAATTACTGTCGGGAACTCGACCTCTCGACCGCTCTGGCAACATCATCGTTTACTTCGGGGCCTTATTCTTATCATCGCACTTACTTCGCGTCCTCACCCGACTCAGTAATTGTTGTCATGCTTTCTACGGATAATCCTGATGGCATGAATTTCGATGTCGAATTCAACACACAGTTGCCCTATAAGACTGAATCCCTCAGCAATGGCATTACTGCGTCGGGATATACGGCATATAAATCCTATCCTCATTATTACGGTGAAGTACCCGATTCGCAAAAACATATGTATGACCCGGCCCGCGGCACTCGTTTTGCCACTGAAATACGCGTGCAGTCACCCGACGGCACCGTGACCTCTGATAAGAATGGAATCCATGTCAGAGGTGCCCGCAAGGCAACAGTACTGCTTGCCAACGAGACGAGTTTCAATGGTTTTGACAAGAATCCTGCGACTCAAGGCAAGGATTACCGTGCGATTGCCGAACGCAATATGTCATCGGCATTGTCTAAAGACGACAATGCTTTGCTGCTCAACCATATGCAGGATTATGGCAATCTCTTCGGACGCGTTAATCTCGACCTCGGAACGACAGACCCGGCGATATCCGCTTTGCCTACCGACGAACAGCTTCTGCTCTACTCCTCTCCCGATGCGGCTCCCAACCCCGAACTCGAAGCCCTGTACTTCCAGTTCGGACGTTATCTGCTTATATCTTGTTCGCGCACATCGGGCGTGCCTGCCAACCTTCAGGGACTTTGGAACGAATCGATGCTTCCGCCATGGAGCTCCAATTACACAGTCAACATCAATCTTGAGGAGAATTACTGGCCGGCAGAGGTGACAAACCTCAGTGAACTGCATATGCCGCTTATCGACTTCATAGCCAATGCCTCGACAAACGGAGCACGCGCAGCCAAAGAGTTCTATGGTATCGAGGACGGCTGGAATATGGCCCACAATTCCGATATATGGGGAATGTGCGTGCCTGTAGGCCTCGGTTCGGGAGATGCTGTATGGGCCAACTGGCAGCTGGGCGGTGCATGGCTTGCCACCCATATCTGGGAGCACTATGTGTTCACGGGAGACAAGGAATTTCTCAAAAAGTATTATCCCGTTCTTAAAGGTGCCGCAACTTTTTGCCTCAACTGGCTTATTGAGAAAGATGGTTATCTGATGACTTCACCGGGTACGTCGCCTGAGAATCATTTCAAGTTGTCCGACGATAAGTGTGCGGCGACATCTTACGGCACGACTTCCGACCTTGCCATTGCACGCGAATGCATTACCGATGCTATGGTGGCGGCAATAGTGCTTAACCGCGATAAAGCTTTCATTAATAAATCAGGCGAGACTCTCGGCAGACTGGCTCCTTACAAAGTCGGCTCAAAAGGTCAGTTACAGGAATGGTGGCTCGACTGGGATGAATGGGAACCCACGCACCGCCACCAGTCGCATCTCTTCGGCGTCTATCCGGGCCACCAGATTACCCCCTCTGTAAAACCTGAATTAGCGGCAGCGGCAAGCCGCACGCTTGAATTGCGTGGCTTTGAGACAACCGGCTGGAGTGCCGGCTGGCGAATCAATCTTTTCGCGCGTCTGCTCGACAATAAGCAGGCTTATAAGATGTATCGCCGTCTGCTGCGTTACGTGAGCCCTGACGATTACGAAGGACCCGACGCGCATCGCGGAGGCGGCACATATCCCAATCTGTTCGATGCACACTCTCCATTCCAGATTGATGGTAATTTCGGCGGAACGGCCGGTGTTGCGGAGATGTTGCTCCAAAGCACAGGCGCACATATCACTCTCTTGCCGGCTTTGCCCGAGCAGTGGAAACAAGGCTCTGTCGAAGGCCTGCGTGCCCGTGGCGGTGTCACCGTAGATATAGAATGGAAAAACGGCGGCAAGAACTACAAAGCCGTTCTGACACCCGACCATAATGTTATGATGGACGTGACAATAAACGGTCAGACCCGTATGTTAAAACTGAAAAAAGGACAGCCCTACACTCTGACTGATTAAGACATTATACCAAGATATTAATGAAGTGTAAATCTTCGTTCTTAATTCTACATAAACAATCTCTAATCGGACATTCCTCTATCTTTGGGGAATGTCCGATTTTCCTTTCCCAAAATACTTAATTATGTTATAGAACATATGGACTGAATTTTATGCTTTCGCATAGCCCCACCAATGACATTTTTTGTTAACTTTGCGCCAGATTTACAAGCGTGCCATAGAGTTGGTACATGTGAATCAGACTTTTTATTAAAAGGTGTTATTGAATTTTATCTTCGTTATTCAAACTTCGCAACTTTGATTACAGCATGAAGATGAGATTGGCAATAGCACCTACATCGATAGCTTATACTCTGTCGTGACTGACAGCTTATATCGCTTTATCGGTGTGGGGCTATTGTTTTATCCATGCTGTAAGGTAATGCGAAGACCTGAATAACGGATAAAACAAGATACAATCCTCACACCTTTTTTATATCCATAATTTAACCGTTTCAACGGAGGATGAGAGACACATGAATTCTAATGGCTTTCAATCGAACGGAGCAATTTGTTTTAGCAATGCTTGCAGTCGGAATACTACAAGCCGGTTATAAAGAAGGGCATATCTCTAAAAGTCAATATGAGCGATATGCTGAAGAAGCATGTGCGAAACTTGGCACTTCCATAAACATCACCCTTTCAGGATTAGAAGTGAATCCATTTCTTACAATTAGACAGATGGATTCTCGAAAAAAAATTTTTGTAAAATCTTTTCTTTTTGAAGTTTTACAGAAAGTTCCTGACTGTGAGACTGCGACATATTATGTAGTGTCTACATTAGACCAAGGAGGTCTAATCACAAACATTTAATCATTATGGGACTATTCAACGCATATAACTCTCTGTCAAAAGCGAATGACACCCTTAAACGCCTTGAATACACAATAGGCCGATTACAGACTAACATGGATATATGCAATTATTCCGCTGCTCGTTCATATTGTAATGATGCGGCGTCGCTTGTAAGAACATTTCTTGAAACAGTACAGCAAAGTAAAACTGCAGAAATTTCCATGTACACATTTATGGGCAGAAAAATGCGAGTTATGGAGCTTGCTATGTTGTTTAACGAAGCACTCCAAAGTGCTAATGCAATAATTACAAGAAACGGATACTGATATGGGATTTTTTGGACTTGGTAGAAAATACTCCAAAGAGGAATTACAGAAAGAAATACACCTTCTGGCTTCGTTATATCGTCAGGCTATAGGAGTTGATACTACTACAAAATCAAGAGTTCAATTAAAACAAGAACTTTCCATACAACTAAGAAATGTTCTTGATATTTGTAGGAAAGGGAACTTTCAAGGCTGGGAAACCGTTGAGTGGAATCCTGGACTTCCAAGAAGCGGAAACTTTACTTCTCTGAGGAACGTAACGCCTATAGTGGAGATTTTTATAGAAATGATGTAATTTTGAATACACCTATGAAGAAGTGTTTGTTATTAATTTTGATAGCATTTCTGTTTTGCTTTGCAAATAGCAATGTTGTAAATGGTCAGAATATCAATGACATAACGATGCTTTATCCAACGGAAGCATTCGCCATAAAATATGGTCAATCGATTAGAATTCCGGATTTAAGTGGACTTCCCATTTTTAGTGCAACATATAACCGCATTTCAAATACAGTTATTGTTAGGAATGGGGATAGGAAATTAACACTTAATCAATCAAATAATAAATATTATCAGTCAGGACAATACGGTAATCTCAAATATTCTATGGAGGCTTCCGTTTTTAATGGAATTGTTTCAAAGATAATTTATTTAGAAACGGAAGATAACATCACAGTCAAAATCACTTATATGAATAAAAATTAAAGAAATGGGATTATTTGGTAGTTTTAACGCCATAGGTAAGATTTACAGTCATCTGCGTAAAATTGAACCTATGTTTAACGACATCATGGTTGGATATCGTGCCAGAACAGACAGAGCATACTGCAATGAGCTTGCTAACAATATAATGTCTGAATTAAATGCCATTCGGGAAATAGTTGAATCTTCAGGAAATACTGTAGAATGTGCTGACTTCCAGTTTATGGGGGCAACGAAGTCTATCTATCAGATAATAGCCGACACTGAAATGCTGACTAATTTAGCCAAGAATCGTCCAATGTAAATCTATTAGGATACCAACGGCTCAAAAGAATATATCTTTGACAAAATAATGGATAAAGACAGATGAAGAAAGCAATCTACATATTATCAGCACTGGCAATACTCATGGCATCTTGCTCCACACATCGCAATATGACCGTTAATAACTCCTTATTGATTGGGATTTGGGAACAGCCTAATGTTACGTTAGACCTAAAAGCTAACGGACATTACAACTATCTTTATGAAGAGAACGGTTACAGCAACAAGCAATCCGGTAAATATTTTGCCGTTTAGTAGATGACAAAAATTAATATTATGCTGTTAAACATCTAAATTTCAGCTGA
>CAJUKF010000026.1 GCA_910587355.1 uncultured Muribaculaceae bacterium | reverse complement strand
AACACGAAAGCAGGAGATAAACACCTGCGATTAGTGTTTACCTCCTACTCGATTAGAAAGCCATTGGATAAAATTGCTTCTCGTGAGAGGAACAAATCCTTACCATTGAAAATAACAATCACTTCCTGAATTTCCGACTGGCTTACACGACCTTTGATGCCTCGTGTCAAATCAAGGAGGTCAATGGAGGAATCAATACGAATAACTACGTGTTTAGCCTGACGTGCAGCTTTTCTAAGCTCATTGTCAACAGCCCCTTTTGTCGGTTTGGAATTTACTTTGTATTCCTGTTTGTATCCAAGAGAATGATTAAAACTGTCCGCTGATTTTTCATTGTCGGGATTAGGCAACAAATCTATTCTGTAGCCATATTTCTCGGCCAAGTATTTTGCGATGTTTATATTTTCTTCGGCCTCGTTAATCCCATGGGCTGAATGAATGCGCACACGTCCATTCTTGACAGGGACATCGGTATAGCATTCCTTTAATTTACGGATTAACGCACATGCGGCACACACTTCATTGTCGGGCACGAAAGCCAGCATGAGGCTCTTGTCGCCTTTGGCAACCGGGCAAGAACTGCATCGGCGGACGGTGTAGGGATTATAATCGGGGAAAGTCTTTTTCTCCTTGCCGGGATTAAAGCGGAACATGCCATTTTTGTCGCGCTGCAAGGCGGCTTCGCCGAGGCTCATCGCCCGGTCGTGAGGCGTGACGGGATATTTCGACTTGAGTACCTGGACTACGGTGCAGCGGCAGTTCCAGCCGTTGGGAGGATAGAACTCTTCCCAGAACGAATCCGACATGGGGAGGGTGACGCGGTCGAGAGGAGCGTGCTCCGGGCGAACCTTGTCGTCGCGCTGGGTACGGTACTGGAGATTGTATCGGTCGCCGTCTTTCATGAAAGACTCCCATTTGGCGGCCATTTCAGCCGATGAAACGGCGAAGTTATACTCGGCGCGGAGGTAATTGGCGTTATATGTGCTGTCGATTCTGCGGACGTCGTTCAGGAACTGTTCGAAGGACTTTCGATTGCCATTCTCATCGATGAGCGAAGGGAATGCCTCGTTGAGCTCATGGAAAGTCTTCAGGCCGGAGAAGATATAATCCGAGCGGTGCAGCCTGCGACGCATGGCATCGGACATCTCCACCTTTCCGAAAGCTGAATCGAGGGCCGACGCGTGAGCTCCGATGAAACTCTGCACGGCCGGGTCGGCGAGCAGCTCGACGCGCAGCTGAGCGCCTTTCTGACGGAAGAGCGCCTTCATCATACCGTCGAACAGAGAGGAGAGCCGCTTGCGCAGGTCATCGCCCGGCGAAGCGAGTACTTCCATCTGGAGACTGTCGAGCAGCTGTGCATAGCGTCGGTGCAGCCCCTCGTAGTCAGAGGGGCTCAGTCGAAAAAATCGTTTCGTCGGACTGCCCGGCTTATGGCCTTCAGCAATAAAGCATCCGTATCGATTTGCTCGCAATTCTTTGTCTCCAACTCTTTTTCAATAGATTTGAAAAATAAAGCAAGAACACTGTTGTCTTCGTCCACTGCCGGTTGCAACTCTCTGCGTTTTCCGACCGGCATACCGTATTTGTCGGCGAAATATGAAGGGTCGACCTCATACCGGTCGGCAATCATGGTCTCATATGCCACTTGCTGCTCAGGGGTATAATCCACGGCATCATCCCATTCGAAGCGGAGCCCCTTGACGGGAAATCCGTGCCGGGCCATCAGCGGTATAAGCTGATTGTTGATAATGTCCCGCAGGAAGTCCCGGTCAGATTCCACCAGATTCATGAACACCTGAAGGTGCGTCTGTGACTGCGACAGAGAGGAGCCGTCCTCAATGGTCATGGTCTGCCCAATCACCAGTTTTGACATTTCGGAGTTTGCCCGGTCGATGCGCTTGTCATAGACATTGAAGGCATCGCCTTTACCTGACTCCACGAACTGAATCTCCGTTTCCATGCCGGTGACAACGCCCTGATTTGCTCCGGCTCCGTAAATCATATCCTGAAGTCGCTGAAACTCCTTAGGGTCTCGGGTGGTGGTGCGTGCAATACGCCAGGGCATGCCGAAGACCTCTGCAAAGCAATCCCAGAACGACATGGCATGTCTTTTTGGGATAGTATGTACGGCAGCCTTAAGAAGCAATCCGAGGTCATCCGGGCGTCCGGCTTCAATCAGCCAGTCGCTCCATGGGCGTTCGCGAAACTCAATACCGGTCTCCCAATTCATGCCCACACGCGACACAACGCGTCCTTTTTCGGGAATCACATGTTTCCGGGGAATAAGAGTCACACCGGAGAATGACGGATGCCCGTCGCCATCAGCTGTGACATCACCGAGTTCAATCAGTGAATGGCCAAACCATATCGATTCCAGACAAAGCCGACATAAATCCTTGAACCAGGATTGGTCGAATATATGCCCGGCAGCCTTGTCGACATCTCCGGATTCATTTACAAGCTTGAACGAGCGCGACATCACGAACCCGACACGCTGCTGAATACATCCGGAAAGATGAGAATCGGTCATGGCGTCCCGATAGATGTCGTACAGCTTCTGCCGGTTCGGATATCGTGGGTCTATGGCGCTCTGCCATGCCCGGCGCCAGTCTTCAGTATCATTCTTTGTGAAAAATTCCGCATAGCGGTGCAGTTCCATTATTATGGAAGAGTGTTTTGCTACCTTTGCACGGATTTCCTGTTCAGCTCTGCGCTGTTTCGATTTTCTACTCATGGTTTCATTGCGATTATATATTCCACGGAGCAAAGCATTCCAAAAAGGCGGTCTACCAGTCGTGTCTGAGTTTCGGAGATGAACGGAACGAAGTACCGAATCCGGCAGAACCGTCTTCGGCTGCTTTCAGAGGCAAATCCGGAACTATTTTACCGGCCTGCACCCCTTCAAGCCATTTGATTGCTCGTTCATAACGCTCTTTACGGATTTCACTGCCCATTTTCTGAGGCTGGGATGCTGACAGATGATAAAGCACGATGTCGGCCGTATACATTACAATAAGCCGGTTGCGTGCATCTCCTGCAGCAGAGAATACGGCATCCGTGTCATAAACAGGGCGAAGGTAGCCTGAGATTTCCTCAATGGCCTCCGTCTCCGCATTAGCTATATTTTCCGGCGACGATTGCGAAACTACTTTAAGGGCTGCCTCGCCTATGACTATCCGGTAATCCTCATTATCAATAAACATACTACCATATATTTTTAGGCGAGCGACGCGGAATCGCCACAGGCTTGAAAATCTCCTGACGGCTATTGCGCTGAAGATACCAAATCGCTCCTTCATCGGCATCGGGCGCGTCATCATGAGCACGGGAACCGCGCTCAAGCGCAAGAGTCTGCTCGATGCCCACCTCCATGTCCGGAGAATTTTTCAGAGCCTCGTTGTAGAATACGAGGCCTCGTTCCCAAAGCGGCGAGACCGCCTCGATACGTTGGATTTTCTCCGGCTTTTTGCGAGTGTCCGGAAGAATGGGGAGCTGATAGCCTCTGATATTTCCTTCGGTCGCGAATTCGTCCAGAATAATGTCCTGCATGAAATTCGCCTCCATAAAAAACGATATGGCGACATAGTCGCGGGTTCGCTCATAGAGATTATAGAGCCAACGCACCATGCCGGACACGGTGTCCTGACGCACATAAGTGTCTATGAGGTGCAGTTCCGTTCCAATCTTGCCCCACAGGCGGCAGGCCTTGTAGTCATTGGAAGTAGTGGATTTGAAGGAGGGGTCTGTATAGCAGACGAGCATATCGTACTTGTTGAGCTTTGGCAAACGCTTGAACCTTATCCATTCATGGCGGAAGATTGTGCCGTCTGTAATCGGATTGTGCATCATTTCCTTTTCCCAGGCCCTGTATCCGACAAAATCCCTGTATGCCTGCGCCTCTCCCTTTGTCCATTTATCCTTCCATGTCGGATTGCCGTCTTTGTCTATGGCTTTTATTTCCGACACGCGGACACCCTTTGAGGCGGCGATATTGGCGAGCACCGAGTTCTTGGATATCAGATTGCCGACCATTATGAAGCGGCCACGACCGGCATCAAGAGCTCCGAAAAGTGCTTCCTTGACCCATTCGGTGGCTTCCTTGACACGTTTTTCGCTGCGGCACAGCTCATCATCGTCCAGGTCATCGATTACAATATAATCAGGACGCACCTCGCGGTCTCGGAGGCCTCGTGGAGACTGCCCGCGGCCAATGGCGAGAAACTTTATGCCTCTTTTGGTCTTGAACTCACCCTCAAGCCAGGACCCGAGGTTCTTCTGTTCGCCAAAATCAGCAATCAGACGCTGATTGTTTTCAAGCTCCGCCTGCAAATCACCGAGCAGACGTTTGGCAGCATCCTCAGATTTGCTTACCAATACCATAAAGTTTATAAGGGGAATCGGCTGAAATATCAGCCAGCATGGCGAAATCACACCGACATGAGTCGATTTGGCATGGAAGCGCGGCCATTTGTATACGCCTTTGAGATTTGGCGTATTTTTTATCTCCATTGCCGCTTTTGAATGAAAGGGAGCATTGTGGATTGTCCTGATGACCTCACCGGTTGTCTTGTCTTTCAGAGCGAGATAATGAGGAAAGTAATATTCCGTGAAAGCATCGTAATCCGACAGGAGCCGTTTTATGCGTCTATCCCTCTCTGCCGGAGTCTCTCTGGAGACCTCGACAGAGACAGCGGTCATTGCCCGTATCTGCCGGCAGTGTTCCTGCCACCGTTCGAGAGCTTCTTTCTGCTCTCTTGTCAGTTTTGCTGTCATATCTTATGCGAGCGTACCTTTTCCTACAGACTCGATTATGAACATATCCTGAAAACGGTTAATCTGCTTAATAAGCTCAACCGTTACTTCAGGGTCTGTCTTTGCCCGGAATTCAAGCCACTTTGAAAATGCGGTGAATACATCAATTGCATCGATGACATTTGTCTTTTTGTCGAGCTTCTCTATGACGGCTGACAGCTTGGACAGCTTGTCTCCGAGGCTTCCCATAAGAGTCGGGTCTTTTGATTCGTTGACCTGAGTTATGAGACTGTCTATCGCCAGGAGGAGTTTGTTGACGAGTTCCGGACGCGTGATGTTTTTGGCCGCACGGATTTCCTTCCAGCCGCCGGCAACACACCATTTCGATACGGTGACACGCGACACATCCACTTTCTCGGCTATTTCGGCCTGTTCCATGCCGGAGAGAAACAGTGAACGCGCAAGGTCTTTTTTCTTTTCAAGTTCTGCTTTTGTCATGTTGATAATGATTTGCACGGTTGAGCTCCGGCAAACGGTTCTGACCGGAATCCATTGCAAAATTGGAGTGTTCGTGCCTAAAGGCAAAGAAAATATGCAATGATTGCATACAAGTGTGCAATGGTTGCACACTTTCTTGGAGGTAATGCGATTAACTATGAATTTTGTCGCATCAAATCGTCCCACGGACGCTTTGCACCATAAAATTATTACTCGCAAAGAAATCATTACCGCACATCACAATGGGCAACAGAGTAAGACTTACAAATGACAGGCTCAACAGCTATGGCTACCGTGTGCTGACAGACGGAGTGGATATCACTCAGTATGAACGCAATCCCATACTCCTGTACATGCATAGGCGCGGACAGGCAATCGGTGTAATAAAGAACATTAAAAAAGAAAATGGCGAGATAACCGGTGAGATTGCTTTTGACGAAGCCACCGAACTGTCGTGTCAGTGCAAGAAGCAATGGGACTTCGGTTCGCTGCGCATGGTCAGCATCGGCTTCAACATTATCGAGACCAGTGAAGCTCCCGAACATCTGGTTGCCGGACAGCGCTATCCCACAGTGACAAAATCTCAGCTGCATGAAGTATCGCTCGTAGACATAGGTGCCAACAACGATGCCATCAGGCTGTACAAAGACGGACAATTAATAACACTCGGAGAAAGCGGTGGATGTCCGCTACCCCGACTGAATCATAAACCAAACAACAATCCCCAAATGGACATAAAGACACTTGCCCTGCAACTGGGCTTGCCGGAAACGGCAGACGAGGCGGCTGTCAATGCCAAACTCAACGAACTGAAGGGCTCCAAGGAAGAATCCGACAAGATGCGTGCAGAAAACGAACAGCTCAAACTTGCGCAGATTACCACCGCCGTTGACGCGGCCATCAAAGCCAGGAAGATTCCGGCTGACAAGAAACAGCACTTCATCGATATGGGCAAGAAGCTCGGCATCGATGACCTCAACGCAACACTCGACGCCATCTCGCCGGCCCATAAGCTCAGTGAGACCATTCAGGCCGAACAGACCGAAGCCCCCCCAACCAAGGGCCCGTGGGAACTCCGCATGGAGGAAATACGTCAGAAACTGAACAAGTAATCATTATATACAGGAACACCAATGGCAATCAAAGTAGACAACACCAACTATAACGGTGAGGTACTTGAAAAAATCCTTACCGTTGCCGCCACAGGCAATGAGCTTGTGACTAAAGGTCTCATCCACGTCATTCCCGGCGTAGAAAAGAAAATCAGCATTCCCCGTCTGAAGACCGGCAAGATGCTTCAGAAACGAAAGGAAGACCCTCAGGTCACGGATAGCAAGGGAGATTTCAATTGGTCGGAGCAGACCCTTGAGCCCCACGACTTCATGGCCTTCACCGTATTCAATCCCCGTGCCTTCGAGAGCATATGGCGCAAATGGCAGCCGAAAGGCAACCTTAACTTTGCAGAACTTCCCCCTGAAGCTCAGAATGCACTTCTTGATGCTCTCTCCAAGCAGGTTCAATTCGAACTCGGCGACCATTACGTCAACGGCGAGTATGCCGACGGTGAAGATGACACCAAACTCATGAACGGTATCCTCACTCAGGCAGCCAAGGCCGCCGATTATGTTCTTGTCGATGTGTCCAAGGCGGATACAATGCTCAAGAAACTAAAGGCAGTCCGTGCAGCTATTCCCACGGCTATGCGTCCGAACCCCGACTTGCGCATCATCATGAGTGTCGAGGACTTCGACAAATACGATGACGAGCTGACCGAGCGAGAATCCAAGAACGCCAGCGAGACCGAGGTCAACCGCAAGCGCTACAAGGGCATCACTATCGAGACCGTGGCAGCGTGGCCCGACGGCGTTATCGTCGCTACTCTCTGCTCCCCCGATGCGGACGGCAACTTCTTTGCGGCTGTCAACCTACAGAACGATGAAAGCGTGATTCTGATTGACAAGGTTTCCAATGCCAGCGAACTCTACTTCTTCAAGCTGCTTATGAAAGCCGACACCAACATTGCCTTCGGCGAAGAATTCATCGTTGCAGACTTCCGCACCACCCCCAAGTTCAAGAAATCTACAGAGTCTTCAACGGGAGGCACCACCCAAGGCGGAAGTGATGCCGAAGCCGGTAAACAGTCATGACCAAGCTTAAATATCTCGTACTCCACTGCACCGCGACACCCGAAGGCCGTGAGGTGACCGGCGCCGACATCCGGCGCTGGCACACCTCCCCGGTGTCGAATGGCGGCCGGGGGTGGAAGCAGCCGGGATATACCGATATAATCCACCTTGACGGCACCGTAGAGCGTATCGTCGACAATAACGAGGACGCCAATGTCGACCCATGGGAAATCACCAATGGAGCCAAAGGCTACAATTCGGTGAGCCGCCACGTGGTCTATGCCGGCGGCTGTGCCCGGGACGGTAAAACGCCCAAGGACACCCGCACGCCGGCACAGCTTAAGGCTATGGAAGCCTATGTCAAGGATTTCCACAAACGCTTCCCCGGAGTCCGCATCATCGGTCACAACGAAGTGGCAGCGAAGGCGTGTCCGAGCTTCGACGTGCAGAAATGGCTCAAGTCAATAGGCATAAACCAGTAACGAATCAATAAACCAATCACAGTGATGTCCTTCAGCGAAATCCTTAACATACTTCTCGGCGGTGGCGTCGCGGCTCTTGTAGTGGCACTCGCCACCATGAGGGCGACGGTACGCAAGGCCAATGCTGAGGCTGAGAAAGCCAGAGCCGATGCCGAGACCGTGCGCATCACCAACACCGAGAATGCGACCAGGATTTTAATGGAGAACATCGTAAAACCATTAAAAGAGGAACTGAATGCCACACGAACAGATTTACAGGCCACAAAAAAAGAAATGGCATCCACAAAGAGGGAAATGGCCCGTCTGCGCAAGGCTGTCGAGGCTGCTTCCGGTTGTCGTCATGCTGACTATTGCCCTGTTCTTTTCAAGCTGCGCGACAACCAGAAAGACGCAGACGGAACAGACACAGAACTTCTCGACTTACACGAATTGCGACACAACGGCATTAACGACCCGGTTAACAACGGCACAGACAATACCCGGGAGCAAGGTGAATATGTCTGTATCCGTGGACAGCCTCCTTAAATTGCCTGAAGGGGCAGTCTACCGCCGGAGTAATGAGCGTGCCCATGTAGAAGCCACCCATAAAGGCGGCATAATATACATCACCGGTACCTGCGACTCCCTGCAGCGTCAGGTGGAATATTACGAGGCGCTCTATCACACGGCACGCGACGCCCTCGAGCAGACCGAACAGTCGCTCCGGCAAGAGCAAGAGAAAAAAACATCGACAACGCCGTGGCGGGTGGATTTAGCCATGCTCATGTTCGGTTATTTTGTCGGTGCCGCAGCAACAATTTTCATAGCAAAAGATAAACTCTTAAAAAATGAATAAAGACTTCATGTACGGCATCGGAGCCGTAAAATATAAAGGAGAGAAAGTCGGATATATCGCCAAGAATACATTCGACCTGGGCGGCGTGAAGCCGGAGGCTGCCGATATAGAAGCGGAACAAGTGCCCGGCGCGCCTGTGCTCACCATTCCGCAGTCGAACGGTAAAATCGCGCCCAAGTTCGACATGATACAACTGAACTTCGAAAGCCTGAAGCAACTTCTCGGCGGACGGCTTCATAAGACCGGCGAGAGCATTACGGGCTGGACGGCACCGCGGGCTGCCATGGTTCTTGACGGCCCGTGGGAACTGGAACTCGTTTCCGGACAGTCGGTATTCATCCCTTCAGCCACACTGCTGTCAGACCTCGCCGGCAAGCTCACCCTTACCGAGACTGCAAAGATTGAGGTCGAACTGAAGGTTACCGCTCCGACAAAAGACAAGGTTCCTCCCTATGGCGTGTTCGACAGCAAGAATCTTCCCGAGACATGGAATGAAGCTGCCGGCTGGCTTCTGCCCGAGGAGACAGAAGAGGCTGCCTAAATTATGGATGACGCGATAGCGAGGGCCATACAGCGCGAAGCTGCCGACGCGCTGCTGAACCGAGGCATCTCCATTCCCTTAAAAGAATTCCGACTGCCTCTGCGAAAACGCCCGGTTAAGCTGCGCGTGACACTCAAACGACCATACATGTCCGGGCAGATTCGTTTTGCCCGGACATATTTGTCAATGAATGTCACAGCGGCAGAAATGGCCGAGTTCGACAAAGAACAGCAGATGCGCTTTATTGCCGAACACGGCAGCAAGGTATGTCAGATGCTCGCCTGTGCGATATGTGTCGGTGGGATAAAGAGCCGCTTTATACGCCCTGTGGCATGGCTTATCAAACACCGTATGGAACTCCGGTATATGTTTGCCGCCATACAGAAATTCGTAAGCCTGATGGGAACAGACCCTTTTATACCTATTATCAGGTCGGCGGAGCGGACGAACCCGATGAAGCCGAGGCTGAGCCGAGTGGCGAAGGGGAGTTAAAGAGCCGTTACCGCGGCTCCCATAGCCCTTTCGGATTTATATGGCAGATTGCCGATGCGACAGGATGGAGTGTGGACTACATCCTGAATAAAGTAAACTACCAGACATTGATAATGATGCTGAGCGATGCGCCGCGATATGTGGGCAGCAGCAAAAAGGCATCGACTAAAAAGAGAGCCGGGGAACTTGATGCCGAGGCAGAAGCGGCAGAAGTTGCCAACATATTCAGAAGCAATTTAAAACAGTAGAACGTGAAGCCGGTAGAGCTTGAGATATTTTTACAGGACGGACTGACTCCGGGGCTTCGCAGCGCCGGTAAGACTGTACAGAATTTCGCCAACGACACAAAAAGCCAGCTTAAAGATGTCGCGGGCGCACTCGCTGTGCAGCGTAAAGTCGTGCATAATCTCGAGGAGGAATACCGGAAACTCGAGAAGACTGTCGGGAATATGGCACCCGGTCAGTCTCGTAATCAGGCATCATCTCAGCTTGCATCCCTCAAAAAGGAACTTGAAGATGAAAAAGCCGGGCTTGAGGAACTGGGCAGACGTCAGCGAGCACTGAAGTACGAGGCCGACAATGCACAGCATCACTTCGTCAGCAACTGCGGAATGAATAAAGACAAACACTAAAAGAAATATATATGGACAAAAAGCAATACAAACAATCGTTTTTCTACCGAGGAAGAGAATATAAGTATAAAATACAAGCTTCGAGTATCAGGATATTTGAAATCGAAACAGGACTGGAAGCGGAAACAACAGTAGTAACCTCTTATGAAGGTCGATATAAACTGCTTTATTACTGCACATGCTGGAATGGAGAATATGTAAGCCTTGAAGAGTTTATGAATGACGTAAAGGCAGGCAGGGCAAGTTTCAGGCCCGGAGCAAGAGAATATTGCGGAGTAAGTATGTCGAAACTCTTCGTAAAAAAGATAAGAGAATTTAAAAATAAAGGAGAATTATGATTTAGGCACAGGCTCATCGAGAAGGCTTTTAATGCGCGGACTACTTTTTTGAGACGACCTCTTTTTAATAGCTTTTTTAGCAGCCTGTAAACGTCGTTTGGATTTGATAATTCTTGACCGACATTTTTTGCAGAAACGATAATTAGACGGAACAGAGTCTTTGTGTAAAAGAATAACACATGCCCTGCATTTATTTAAACCGGAACAGTTATGAAAGAAATGATAGCACTCAGAAGAATTGCCGGTACAGATGTAAACGCTGTCGGATTTTAAAGAAACTTCAGCTTTTACAGTCTGAAACTGCGCAAAGCATAATAAAACAGGAATCAAGGTTTTTACAAATAAGTTAGAACTGACTTTCATGGAGAAATATTTATTGGATGATTACAGGACTAATTGCAGACTTTAAAAACTGATGACAAGACAAAAATAATAAAAATAAATTTAACAGATAACTATGAAGCCGATAAAAATAGAATTATTAATGGAAAGCAATCTTGACAGATTTACTGAACAAGCAAATGTAAGCTTAGGAGAAATAAGAAAACGGGTTCAAGATTTAAAAAAAGAAATTGGGAAAGTTGGAGAAAACCAAAATATCGATGAATTAATAAAAGGCTGTGAAAATGCAATAGAAAAGCTCAAGCAAATGAGTAACACAGAGAGAACCGTTCTGCGATATACGCTGGAGCTTGAAAGACTTAAGTCGGAGAAAGTGCTATCCGACCGAAATAGCTACAAAAATGATTATGAATGGGCTGCAGCATATAAACAACATGTAAGGAGGTGGCAATCGCTTTATCTGCAAGCAAAACAATTCCCTGAGAATATCAACTTAAACATTAGCAAGGGCAACGGAAGCTTATTAGATAAACAAGTTGAACAAAATATAACAGATTATATCGAATTATTAGACAAGGGACTGGAAAAATCGGTTTTACAAGTTGAAAGGGTTTATCAAAACAAAAAGGAAAAAATAAGAAAAGCAAGGGAAAAATATAAGCTTAATTCCTATGGCTCAATGAATGAGTATGAAAAATCTGTTTTTGACAATGCCGACAGACTTAATGAGTTGAGCCGTGACAAGGCATTGCAGGAAATACAGCAGCTCGAGCTGCAGCACATGCAGGATTATCTGAAGGCATACGGCACATTCCAGCAACAGAAACAGGCTGTGGCAGAAGAATACGAGCGGAAAATAGCCGGAGCGAGCGACGAGTGGTCTAAAAAATCTCTTGAGAGAGAAAAGTCGGCTGCCATGCAGAAGATAGAAATCGAAGCGGTGAGCCAGTCGGTGGACTGGGGCAGCGTCTTCGGAAATTTCGGCACGATGTTCCGGGCAGAGCTTGAGCCGACGATAAACAAACTCAAGGCCATATCGCGGACCGAGGAATTCAGGGATGCGGAACTTGAGAATCAGCAGACGCTCTACGAGCTGATATCGAAGCTTGAGGAGGCGAATACGTCGTGGGACAGCGATATCTTCAATAAACTCGGAAATGATTTAACAGCCTATCAGTCGGCCATGCGCAACTACATGGACGCACAGGATAAGGAACGGCTCGCCACCGAAGCGCTGGCCGATGCAAAGAAAAAGCTCGCACAGGCAGAGGCCGGAGGCAATTCTTTTGTAATAGCTGCTGCAAAAGCCGATGTACAGACAGCCACAGCCGGTCTGACTGAGGCTGCCGACAGGGTGCGCTCTTTCGGTGCGGATGTTCAGGATGCGTCCGGCACTCTTCAGACATCCACTACCAAGGTCAACAACATGTTCAATACCCTTGTGTCAAGTCTGTCGGGATTGAAATCGGGAAGTCTGCAAGGAGTGGGCGAAAGTCTGATGAACCTTGACAAGCTGTTTAACAACAGCGGCGTCACCAGTGCTGCCGGCGGCGCTCTTGCCAAAGGTCTGTCGAAATTACTCGGTGATTCTGCTATCGGCAAAAGTGTAGCCGAGGCACTTGGCAACAGCGGTCTTGTCGGTCAGATATTATCGGCTGTCCTGTCTTTGCTCGACATACTCAAGGACGGAGTCGGTGTTCTTGTCTCAAGTCTGATAGACACTGTGCTCGGGGCTATTTCGGGCATTCTCGGGAATCTGCTCAACGGCAGAATGTTCGTACAGATAGGCCAGTCGCTTATAGACGGGATTGGTGGCATACTTGAAGCGGTGACCTTCGGAAAGCTGAGCTTCAAGGACTTTTCGCTCTCCTCCCTGTTCAGTACAAGCAATGCCAGAGAAGTGCAGAAAACCATTGATAAACTGACTGAACGCAACGAGCATCTGCAGACAGCGATTGAGACACTTACCGATGAAATCAAGGCAAGCCGGGGCACAAAGAGTGTCTATGCCTACAAAGATGCCTACAGGCTGCAGCAAGAGACAAATGCCAATTACCTTGGTATCGCGCAGGCTCAGGCCGGTTATCATGGTGCGCATCACAGCTGGAATTATTACTGGAACGGCTACTCGCAGGAACAAATCGACCGTCTGAGCGGACAAATCGGACGCTCATGGAACGGCGACATATGGAATCTGTCGCCGGAGGAGATGAAGATGCTCCGGGCCAATGTGGACATGTGGGAGCAGTTGCAGAATACCGGCAAAGGCGGATACGGAGACAGTCTGACAGAAAAGCTCAACGACTACATCGACCAGGCAGGCAAGCTGAAAGAACTGACCACACAGCTTTACGAAGGGCTTACAGGAATCACCTTCGATTCCCTGTATGACAGTTTCATCGACCAGTTGATGGACATGGATGCAAGCGCAGAGGATTTTGCCGATAATGTCAGCAAATACTTTATGCGAGCCATGCTCTCCAATAAGATTGGCGAGCTGTATGCCGACCAACTCGAGGAATGGTGGAATAAGTTCGGTAAAGCCATGGAGGACAATGACCTCACGGAGGCCGAACGGAATGCCCTTGCCGAAGAGTATATGGGCTATGTCAACGAGGCAATCAGACTGCGCGACAGCCTCGCGGCCGCCACCGGCTATGGAAATGACAACGGAGGCTCATCCCAGTCCGGCAAAGCTGGCAGCTACGCCGCCATGAGCCAAGACCAGGGTACAAAACTTGAGGGTCTGTTCGTTTCCGTTCAGGGTCATGTAGCCAATATCGACAGTATAGCCGAGGATGTGGCTGCCAAGATGAGTGTCGCCGAAAGTTATCTCGCAAAGATAGCGGACAACACTGAGGCGAACGCTGTTACTGCCGAGGAAATTAAAGTCATATTGCTTAGAATTGTCAGAGACGGTATAAAAACAAAGTAAATCAATGATGGACACATCAACACTCAAGGGCCTTGTCATAATCAACGGCACTGATATATGGACTGAATTCGGAGCTTTTCTTACCGAAGAGAAGAAAGGCGGCCGTGAGAATCTCACAGCTATAATGACACCGGCCAAAGCCAAAAGCCATGTCGGAGTGAACATCCGTGAGCGAGACGGTGTGAAGTATTCGTCAAAACTCGACACTCGCAGCGAAGAGCGTGATGTCACGCTTCATTTCGCCCTGTTTGCCAAGACCAAGGGAGAATGGCTGCTGCGTTATCGGAATTTTATCTCATTCCTCAAGCAAGGCAACGACGGCTGGCTGTCAGTCAGCCTGCCTGAGCTCGACCTCACAATGCGCATGTTCTATGTGAGCTGCTCCGGATATAAGCCTCTGACATATCTTTGGAAAGAAGGTGTGCAGGCTGGCCGGTTCAAGGTAACGCTCAAAGAACCGGAGCCGTCATTCTAAACCCATTAAAACTTCATTTGAACATGAGTTTAACGATATTCGACCGATACGGAAATCTGAAAGCGGAGCTGTCTCCGAACGACAGCTCTGTCCAAAGCACGGAAATACAGGGCGACAATGTCCTGTCGCTTTCGTTTCGCCATTATGAGCACATACTTCTTGATGTTGATGATTATGTCGACTTCGGAGGCATGCGCTACTGGATGTGCGAGAAATATCGCCCGACTCAGATATCCATGCGTGAATGGGAATATAACATAAAACTCTACGGTATCGAGAGCTTGCTCCGGAATATACTGGTTGTTAAACGGGTGGACAATGAAAACGACCCGGTATTTACGCTGACGGCACCGCCCCGTGAACATGTCGCCATGATTGTGAACTGCATGAATGACGGCATGGGAGATGTTGCCGACTGGAAAGTTGGTCAGGTTGACGGCTCCGAAAATATTGTCATTGATTATTTCGGCAAATATTGCGATGAGGCACTTCGTGAAATTGCCGAAAAGGTAGGTGCCGAATATTGGGCGGAAGGCCAGACGGTCAATGTATGCCGTTGCGAGCATGGCGAAACACTTCCTATCGGATATAATAATGGCCTGACAGGCATAGAACCCGACAGGGCGGACAATGTGAAGTTCTATACGCGTCTTTATCCAGTGGGCAGCAGCCGGAACATCGACCCGGAAAAATACGGATATACAAGGCTTCAGTTGCCCGGAGGGCAAAAATACGTGGAAATCAATGCTGACAAATACGGTCGCGTAGACCACTACGAGGAATCGGCATTTGCAGACATTTACCCAAGACGTACCGGCACTGTAAGCAGTGTGCGGAGCGAAGAGAAGACTGGAGAGGATGGACAGCCTTTCACAATCTACTATTTCACCGATGACAGTATGCCGTTCGACCCCAACGATTACATGATTGGCGGTCTTGTAATCCGCGTCTCATTTCAGGAGGGCAGCGAGCTTGCTGGACTTGGCGAGGAAGAAAACGGCACATACTTCTTCGAGGTGAATTTCAACAGCAAGACCCGTGAGTTTGAAATCATCACGATATGGCCGTATGACAACGATATTCAGCTCCCCGGAGACAAGTTCATTCCAAAAGTCGGAGACAAATATATCCTGTGGAATCTTCGGATGCCCGACGAGTATTATACTCTCGCCGAAGAAGAATTTCGGGCAGCTGTGGACAAGTATAATGAAGAACACGCTCTTGATATAACTGTATTCAAGGCCACCACCGACCATGTGTGGATAGAAGATAACAACGTCGACTTATTTGTCGGCCGACGGGTAAGGCTTCTTAGTGAACAATACTTCCCCGAAACAGGCTACCGGGACAGCCGTATCATCAGGATAACGCGTAAGGTGAATCTCCCCTCGCAGATGGACATTGAAATCGGCGATGCCATTGGCCGCACATCCAAACAAAAGTTCACCGATGATATCGCGGATGCTAATGCCTATGCAAGGTCTATAAAGGAATCCGTTGCACTGCCGGATATTATTCGTACAGGGGACTTGACACGCCCGACCGACAATAATCTGTTCAGTGCCCGGCGAAGCGTACAGGACTTTCTCTCCAGACTCAAAGACGACAGAAGCAAAGGTAAAATCGCATCTGACATTGGCTTTGAGGTAGGAAACTATCTCGCCGGCGTGTCCGGAGGTATGTTCGGAGTCGAGGCAGGCAGCGGGCAAGGGTTTGCCGACCTATTTAAGCTGTTCGTACATGGCAAAGCATATTTTGAGACGCTGGCTATAATCGAAGCCCAGACCCTCGCAGGAAAGCAGTATATCACTCCGGGCGGTGCGGTAAAGTGTACGTCCGTGACAGAAAAGGGCCTTGTCGATGTGACCCGTCAACGGCCTGTGACTGATGAATCCGGCAATCCTGTAGTTGACGCTGACGGCAATCCCGTAATGGAGGAATATACCGAAATGGTGGATAACGGTGTGCCCGAAGAGGTCTACCGCTGTTATTTCCTTTCTGAGCAGGACGGCGAAAAGACTGAGACGAAGATTGTGGCAGGCGACCAGGCGATTTCCGAGATGTTCAATGCCAAAGTCGGAACGGCCAACAAAATCAGCAACCACCGCTACTGGCGTCTCGTCACGTCGGTAAGCAACGACGCATATACCGACAATGCCGGAAACCATTACGGATATATCGAACTGAGTAAGACAGACTGTGAGAGCGGCAGTGACATCCCCAAGGCCGGCGATATCATAGACCAGTTCGGCAACCGCGATGACGTGACACGTCAGAGTGCAATGGTATTCTCTACTGTCGACCCGGACGCCCCGTCAATCAAGATGTACGGTGGCATAAACTCATTCACTCTTGAGGGGAAGGCGATGATATCATTCGGCCAAAACCCGGTGACGCATCAGGTGTACTTCCGGCTCGGCACAGCGGATGCTACCCAGTACCTCGACTATAAGCAGGGCCAGGGTCTCGTCCTTGCCGGAAAATTGTCCGTAGGCTCTACAGTCGGCGACACGACTTTAGGCGACCTTATAGAGAACTCCGAGCAGTCGGCGGTGACGGTGCAGATACTTACCGACAAAGGCAATGTACTTCTCAACGGCGAGGGACAGCGTAACCTTACGGCGTATGTGTATTTCCGTAACGAGAATGTGACCGACCGCATATACGGGGGCAGATTCTCATGGACACGCACTTCGGACGACACTACCGGCGACAAAATATGGAACCGGCTGCATGAGGGCATCGGAAGACACTGCACAGTCACCGACGGTGATGTCGACCGCAATGCCGTATTTGCGTGCGAGGTGGACATCAGCGGCACATGGCTCGATGCCGAGGCTCAGAACTGACAGACCAACGATAAATAAAACGAATCAATCATGGCAACAGGAAAGAAAATAGCAAGCGGACAGATAACCATAGTAGACCTCAACGACGGCAAGGCCGTGCAGGCATACACCTCAACCTCGCTGGGCGAGACGCAGATGTACAATCCGGACACAAAAGTGTACACACCGTCGTATACGTCGAGCCCTTATCAGGTGGTGACGGCCAAGGTGTACGTTACCGGCCTTAGCGCCGACCAGGCTCCGACGGCGGCGTGCACCGGCTGGACATGGAAAGTGAACGGCACGGCTGTAAGCACTACGGGAAACTACACTTTCGCAAACAACGTACTGACGATAAAAGCCAACATACCTACCTCGACAAAATATCTCAACATCGAATGGGAGTGTGACTACAACGACCCTGACACAGGAGCCGTGACCCATGTCAACGGCTACAAGACCATCGCGCTCAGCCAGAGCGGCGGCGCGGCAGGCCTCGTTGTGTTCGAGCTGCCCAACGGCGACACATTCGACAAGGGCAACAATTACACTCAGATAGCAATCAAGGCAAAACTGCTCCGCGGTGCAGTGCACGACAAAACCGTAACTGCCGTATGGGAAAGGCTCGACATCAGCGACGGTACATGGAAATCCGTGACAGGCGCGACCTTCGCCGATGGCGTGTCGACACTGACGGTCAATGCCGACGACGTGCTCAATTTCCAGACATTCCGTGTCAAGTTTACCGACAATGAAAACACGTCCGAGGTATTCTACGGCTATCAGACCGTCATGGATGCCACAGACCCGTACATAGTGTATGTTCGGAGTACCACCGGCGACAAGATTGTGAACGGCATGCAGTCTACACAGATTTTTGCCGAAGTATGGCTTGACGGCAAGAAAATCGAAGACCAGAATACCCCCGAGGCCTCGCGGCAGTTCGTCTACACATGGACGAAATACGACAAGAACGGCGTGGCTACCAACTGGAGCGGCAAAAACACCACCACGCAGACCGGCAATCCTGTCAAGGTTGCCGCTGCGGATGTGGATGTCAGGGCCACAATCTGGTGCGAGGTAACGAAGAAATAACATTGTAATACGAAACGACGATGAGCGGACAATTGATAGGGCGTGGGTATATCACGATAGCCGGGCTGAAAGACGGTGACCCGGCAAAGACGTATGTGCTTGTGCCCAGCGTCGAATCGGTGACAAAGAAGCTCGACGGTACACTGTCGGCAGCTTCCGTCAGTTGCTCGGTATACAAAGTGACAGGCAGCTCGGCATACGCCCTGACCGCTGACCATATTCTCTCTTATGTCCGCACGCCCGACGGAGCTGCCGGCACACTTGCCCACGCTTCAGGGACAAGCTCCGCTGTCACAGTGCTTGCCGATACCGAAAGCATCGAGTTCGAGCTGAGCGACGGCACGAATGTCATCGACCGCGTGCGTGTGCCGGTGCTGAGCGACGCCACGGATGTGAACGACGAGCTCGACGCATACAAATATCTCAAAGATTCTCTCAAGAAACAGGGTACAGCCATTCAGGACGGCCTTGTGCTTTCGTCGCTCATTGCATTAGGCTACACCGATGATGCAGGGGTTCGTCACACAATGGCCGGAACCAACGGTATCTATGTCCCCTCACTCGGTGGCCGCACAATCGGCTCGTGGTGGGGAGGCCCTATGGTGGATTTGTTCGATGTTAATGACGTAAAGAGGAACCTCGCGGCAGGAAGCTATGCCACTTCGCTTATACACATGGACGGCACGGGGTATTTTGTAGACGGTCTTTTCCGCATCAAGAAGACGGGTCTTGAGATAGGCGATACCGCCAACGGCTACGGCATATCGATGGGCATGGACGGACGGCTCATCATGGGTAATGGCATCAACATCAACATAGGCGGCTCTGCACAGGGCCTTGCCGCGTCGATTGAATCCGTCACCAATCTCGCCAACAAGCTCTCGAACCTCTTCACACCCTATCTCGGCAACACACCGAAGACGTGGGCCGAGGTAAGCATACCCGGCACGCACTTCGACAGCGTGAAAGTCGATGTGGGCCTCTGGACCGACAGCTTTCTGTCGTGCCTGGGCAAGAGCGACACGGGAGGCCCGGGCGGCGGTGGCGGAGGGCTTGTGGAGAGCATCTACCGCTGGGCCGACCTCGGCGGCACGTTCTCCGACGCGGACAACGACACCTTCAATGCATATACCCTCAACCGCATATACTCCGAGCTCACCGCAGCCGACAGCGCTATCAGTGCCCGGCTCGCAAACTTCTATACCAAATCGGAGGCGGACACAAGGTATGCGCTCGCTAATACTCTCTCGGGATATGTGAAGAAGGCCGGCGATACAATGTCGGGCCCTCTGACAATCGCAACTGGCTCGGATGCAAAGATAATAATCAACAACACCGACGACGAGACAAACTGGAATCTCATAAGCTTCCGAGACAAAGGCGTAGAATACGGAAAGCTCGGTACGCAGGGGGGCACGAATATAACATGGAACGGCAACCTTATCTTCCATGGCGGCAATTACGCATCTCTTCTTGACCAGCGTTATCTGCCGAAATCGGCTTATACGGCTGCGGATGTCCTCGCCAAAATCAAGACAGTTGACGGGGCAGCCTCGGGACTTGATGCTGATTTGCTTGACGGGTATCACGCCTCTCTGACAACCGCGGCATGGACGGTGCCTGTAAGGGATGCGGACGGCCTGCTGCGTCTCCCTGCCGTAAGGAACAGCGGAGAACTGAAAACGCGTCTGTACGACGCAGGGTGGTACCGTGCATTCACCTCGGACATGAGCGATGCTCAGGGCGACAACATTCTGCTGTCGGTAAGCCGTATGTGGAATCTGACAAACAACGAAGCTTACCATTTCTCCATAAGCGTGCGCACCTATATGTCCGGCTACAAGCCGTGCATCACGCAGCTCTCCGGCACATTCAACACACATCTCATCACGAAAATCCGTGTGGTGCAGAAGTTCAACAGCATCTTCTACATTGATTTCTATTATGAGGGCGGCAACAATGAGGTCGTGGTATCGGGCTTCGGGAAAGGTGTATTCTGCGCCCCCGTGGCGGCCACAATCCCCGACGGATATACGGCCATGGAGTTCGACACGGTGCAGGGATTCAAATGCAATGAGGAACTTGTTGCCAACGCCGCCACCGCCACCCGTCTGCAAGGCACATACAAGCTTTGGGGGCAGGATTTCTATGGCAATAATGTGAGCGGAAACATGACGGGCGTAGGCACTATCACGGCGAGCGGCGAAATCAAGAGCACCGCGTCCAGCGGATTCAGAATCGCCTACTCCAAATATGGTCTGATTCTGCGCAACGACGGCGTCAGCTCGTATTTTCTGCTCACCGATAGCGGCGACGCGAACGGTGGTTTCAACTCGCTCCGGCCATTTCAGATAAACAACGCCACCGGGCGCGTATCCATGAACAATGGCATGTCCGCGAGCACCGCGACAATAAGCGGTCTGCTGGCTGCACATGGCGGCGTGCAGATAGGCGCAAATGCGGATTACGGCTGGTATCTGAATTCCTCGCGCCTTGTGGCAGGAAACGGCACGGCCCGCGGCGTCAACGTCGGTTCCCTCCTTGTGAGCAACGCATGGGCCGACGCTGACAAGGTTCCGGCTAACGGCATATACGTGAAAGGCCCCCTGCGCATCGGCGACATCACCATAGAGGAGGATAAGGTCAACGGCGGTCTGCACATCGTCGGCGGCGGTCTTTATGCCGACACCTTCATAAACGCACTCGGTGTCAATCCCAACGACGGAAGCGGAACAGGCGGAGGTGGCGGCATGTCCTACGACCGCCTTGACGCATGGGCCGACTACTCCGCCGACAAAGCCGGGTACGTGCTGTCGGCCCTGCTCGGCAATGACCTCTATCAGAACAAGCTCGGCAAGACGGAGGCTCAGTCGCTGTATCAGCCCAAGGGCAGCTACGTCACTCTGAATACCGTGCAGACTATCACTGCCGGCAAGACATTCGATGCGAATATCTCTATGGCAGACAGTCGCGTGATAACACTCCCCTTAGCATCCTCGAGGCTCGTAAGGACTACTGGATGTGCCATACACGGAGGTGGTGACGGAGCAAGCGCGACAGATGCGAATCTGCGTTTCGGCTCATGGTATGGCATAGGGTGGTATCCGACAGTTCAGAATCAGACCGTACCGCAGGGCGAGAATGCAATGTGGCTCAATGTGCGCAACGGGCATCTGTATGTTCGGGGCGGTTATCATATCAACGGAGGCACCTCCTCCCAGTTCCTCAAAGCGGACGGGTCGGTGGATTCCACTAACTATCTATCCTCGGCCAACTACACAGCTTCCGATGTACTGAACAAATTAAAGACCGTCGACGGCGCGGGCAGCGGACTCGACGCAGACCTCCTTGACGGCTACCATGAGACGGTGTTTGTGCGCGACAGAGACCTCGGCAGCCGAGGGGACTATCAGCATGTGGTGTTCCTGCTGTGGAAAGACTCCGAGATTACCAACCACCATATCCAGGGCAAGCTGTTCACGATGAGCGGCGGCGGCTCACGTTATCAGGCAGCCGCGATAGATATATGGTTCTCGCGTTGGTCGGCCACCGGCTATGACTGGAAGGGCCGCTTCGACACATGGGGTCTCGGCACTATGATGCGGCTTGTGACATGCACCTACAACGGCGAGAAGTGGTGGGCCGTGGAGCACACCAACACGCAGGCCATACATCTTTATTTCACCGGTACGGCGCAGAACGTGGCATGGACAAAGGTGCATTACTATACCTCCAATACCTCTACGGTGGTAAACTCCGAAATCTACTCGTCGCGCGAGGCCGTAGACGTCGGCACCTATACCGTGAACGGCATCAAGAACGCCCTTGTGTCCGATACCGTAGCCAATGCCTCGGCCCTGGGCGGCATCTCGGCGTCCGAGTATCTTACGAAGAGCAACTACGCCGCCACGCTCGACGGCAGATATGTCAACAAGGCAGGCGATACTGTCACCGGGGCGCTGACAATACAGACCGGTGTCGACACAAAGCTCGTGTTCAACAATACTGACGGCGAGAAATACACACGAATATCATTCCGTGAGGCCGGAGCAGAATATACCGCTATAACGGCATCGAAAGATGGAGTGTTTGTCTCGTCGCTCCCGTTCGTCGCCAAATACTTCCGTGCAGATACAGAAACGCTGTGTCCGAAACTCAACGCCGACCTCCTCGACGGATACCACGGTTCTGATTATCTCCGTTCGTTCTGGACTGCCAGTCCGGGATACGACTGCGACACAATAACGAACAGAAGAAGTTTCTGCTCGTTCACATACAAAAATAACGCTCCCTTTAATGGCGGTTTTGTTGATGTTAATGCGAATGGCTATGGCTTCTATTTAGGCACTGCATATAATTCAGACCAGCCTCTTTATTATCGCCGGCACGGCACAACAGGAGACGGCGGCATGGGTGCATGGCAGCAGCTTGCACGTATCACCGACAATGTCGCGTCGGCCACGAAGCTTCAGACGGCACGCACTCTGTGGGGACGCAGCTTCGACGGCACCGCCAATGTGTCGGGCGACATGACTGGCGTCGGGAGCATCACCGCCACCGGAAGCATCAGCCTTTCCGCATCGTCGGTATTGCAGTTCAAGGAAGACGGATACGGCGACAAGTTCGGCATATGGGGCGACTTCAACGGCTTTGACGACGAGAACAGAATGTATATCGGCAGCGCCACCGGGGCTTCAGGGACAGACCCGGCGCTGAGCGCGAAGCTTACCATGCTGCTTGCCTCCGGCTACATAGGTCTGGGCACGGGCTCGCCCACACACCGCCTGCACGTCAACGGTTACGTCCGCTCCAACGGCCTGACACTTGACGGCTCGCATCTGCTCGAATGGGACGCGGCCAACACAGCATGGAAGTTCAACGGCAACCTCTACGCCACCGGGGGTATCAGCGCACTGGGTATCACGGAGCTGTCGGCCACGGAGGCGAGTGTGAAGAGCCTTAAGGCCAAAAGCATCATCCTCAGCACCGCTGCCGACGGCAATGTTTCAGCCGGTATGCTGTACGCAGGCACAGTCATGTGGATGCTGAACCGCAGCGGCATGATTCTGATTGGCGACAATGCCCAGTCGGGAAGCCGTATCTGTATGTCGAACAGAACAGTGTTCGGCAACGCCACCACAGGCTCCTATTACATCGAGCCTACGGGCGACGCAATACTGAAGACGCTCGGCGTCCGTGGCACGATAAAGACCGCTGCCTCTATGGAAATCAGAGGGGCCGTATTCACCGTCGAAGGCACCGAAATATACGTGACTATCGGCGAGACCAAATATAAACTCCTAAAAACAGCAGTATCATGAGTATAAAGAACGGAAACAAGATTGAAGCGCCGGTTGGCGCATGGGAGGTCAGCAAGGTGCTCGGCCTCAATTCGCGCGACGTGGCGACATTGTGCACTTATTCGCGAATCAACCCGTGGGCCAAATACAAGCCCGAGAATCATCCCAAAATTGGAATACTGACGGACGAAGAAAGAGCCGAGGCGCAGTACGGCATAACAAAGATTCCTCTGTTCGGCAATCAGGTTGACATGGCATCGTTTGTCAAAAACGGTACGCCCGCGCCTCTTACTTTCCCCGACGCGACCCCGGAGACAGAATATTGGGAATACGAGCTTCCCCCCTACAACAGACACAAGCGTCTGACTGACTTCGACGGCTACTGGCATCAGGCGATACGGCCCATTGAGCCGCTTGAAATCGATACGATTGACGTGAGAGGCATGGCCGACAATGACCTTATCTGTTTCGACTTCCCCGTGGCTACAGAGGCGGCGAATCTGAAAATAAGCGACTTTGCATTCACGCACTTATGGGGGAAATACCCAAATCAGGTAACCAACGGCACGACATACTTCTTAGGCGTGTGCCTCACCGACGGCACGGCGGACGGCACCCGTACAGTGACGCAAAATGCCTCGATGAACAACGGAATGGTGAATCTACAGACTATCAACGGCAAGAAGTATGTGCGCATAGAGGTGACACGCGCCGCCTTTATGGCCGCGGCGCCCCCTATGGCTCATCTGACCGTCTTTCCGTTCGTGACCGATGATTCCAAGACAACCTTCGGCCTCCCGGGGCTTGCCGACCACCCTGCCGTGCCGTTCAACTTCGCCGCAGGCATCGTGAATGTGATTACGGGCGACCGTTACCTCATCGCTTTCGGCGCAGTCGACTATACAAGGCCCAGCATGGACAAATGGCTGATTTCTTTCCCTGTTACTGTAAAGAATCAGACCGACAGCCCTCTGACTATCGACAGCTCGAACAAAGGCACCGTCACGCTGTACAAAAACAGCATCGCAACCGAGAGCAAGGTCTTTCCCTTCTCCAATCCGACGATTGCGCCGGGAGACACATACTCCGAGACCGTACAGTTTGAAGTCACCGGAGGCAGCTACTACGCCATATTGCAGTGGCAAGTCGCTCCCGGAAACGCAGACAACTACAATGTAAAATCTCCTACTATCGAATTCTGACAACCCACACAATACAAACCACACTTAAACCCATACAACTATGGCAGACAAAAAGAAAATCAAAGTACGCGACGCTGTCGCAGTCTACGGCGCACTCCGCGGCATCAACGCCGCCAAATTCCCCTCCGCCGACAAAGCAGGCCTCTTCGCCGTCATCCGTGCCACACGGGCATTCAAGGCTGCCTTCGATTCGCAGGCCGACTTCGAGCGCGATGCAGCCGAACGCCTCAAGCCCGAAGACTTCGACGCCCTCATGGAGAAACGCAACCGCTTCGACACACTCACGCCCGAGGAGAAACGCGATGTGGCAGAACGCTTCAACGCCTATGACCGCGCTTTCGTGGAATGCGTGAAGCCCGAGCAGGAGAAAGAAGTCGAAATCGACGCTTTCGAGCCTCTGAGCGAAGATGTCATCGCAGGCATCGCGGCAGCAAGCGAAAACATGGCCCTCGAGACACTTCTTCTCATCGAGGACGCCTGCGGCAAGTAACCCGAATCACCAACCCTTTAAAAACAGCAATACAATGGAACTGATTATTGAAAAGACATCGGCAGTGATGAGCAACGCCGCCGACGAAACCCGTACCAACACCGTCCGCGCCGAAGTCACCAAAGCCAAAAACGGCGTATTCGAGGCCGTACGCAACGGCCAGGTGTATGACAAAGAGAGCGGCATGTATCTCGCGTATTTCAACTTCGGAGTGCAGGAACCACTCAACATCAACTTCGCCACAGCCGACATCTCTGCCGATATGCAGAACGTTGTCATCGCCGACATTCAGGCATTCATCGCCGCAGCCCGTCAGACGGAGGAATAAACTACGATAAACGCACCCTCATTAAACGTAAAAACGGCATTCGATTGTAGTTCGAATGCCGTTGCATTATGTTGGAGCAAGTAGTAGTCAAAAAAAAGTGTGCAAGGTTACATTTCGTTTTTCAAAAATAAACGTTTCGTTTTGCGAGCCCCTAACATTTCGTTTTGCGGATTACATCTAACTTTTGGGGTGCAGTTCACTTTGGTTGTTAGACAGCCTCTTCTCTGTTGATACCTGGTGCTTAGCGAGGGGCGCCTGCCTTGCCGGTTTATGGAAGGCTCAGGCCGGAATCAGCGTGATAGACGATATGCCGCCTTTACGGGCTCCGATATAAGCGGGTATGTGCTGGTCGGCACGGTCTATGTCGCTGATGAAGATGGGATGCCGCAGACACAATATGTTGAGTGTGAAAGTGTCTCCGGCGAGCAACTTGATGTTTTTCGACTGGTTTACACGGAATCTGAGATTCGACAGATATTCTATCTCGCACGACTTGCCTTTGCCCCACTGAAGCAGAATGCGGTCGCCGGGATTGAGTTTGTCGGCATTGACTACCGATTCGTCGATGAAGCCTGAATCGTCGAAGTCAACGCCGTTGTGGCTAAGCAGAAAAGTATCCCAGTTCTTGAATCCGTTAAAATGAGCGAGGGTGTTGAGTATGGTTATGGATGGAAAACTTTCGTAGGTCACGTATCCCCAGATACGTTTAATGGACGACAGACTGATTGAGCGGCCTGTCTTTTTCTGAATCTGCCAGCTGGCGTCGTTGAATTCCGAGGGTGTGGACGGCGTGTAGCCCAGATTCTTGTTGGTGAAATTTATGAGACATTCGAGTGCGTAATGCTTGTCCATATGAGGTGGTCAGATGTTTTGTGTTAGCAAAAATATAATCATCGCGCCGAGCGCGGCAATCGTGCAGATAAGCATGTAAGTGAGTGCGCGTGAAGAAAGAAACCGCTCCATGCGCTCTGTTACCGAAGGGTGGAGTGAGGGCAGTCTCAGATAGGCCAGTGACTGGAGCCGTTTGTCGGGGTTGGCGTTCGTGCATTTTTTTACGGCCTCCGCCAGCTGTTCGTCGCCTGTCGCGGAGGCAAGTTCGTCGACCACCACTCCAAATGAATATATGTCGGCCACTGCCGAAGGCCTCACATCCGGCCCTGAGAGTTCGGGCGCCATATAGCGTCGCGACCCGGAGGGATTCTTCAGAATGATGAAGTCCTCGCTGTCGGAAAGACTGAAATCAATGATTTTCACTACATTGCCGTTGTGCGACACAAGAATGTTGGCCGGTTTGATATCTCGGTGGTACACTTGTTTGCTGTGTACATATCGCAGTGCGTCGGCAATCTGTGCGGCTATGGTTCTCACCGCTGACATTGTCAGTGACGGCGAGGCAAGCAGCGATTCGAGCGGGCTGCCGTCGATATATTCAAGCACAATGACACGGCCAAGACCCCTGATAGTCTCGAGACCTATGGTACGCCTTATGTTGGGGTGGTCAAGCTGTATGCCAATCTCGAACTCCTTGGCGAGACTCATTGTGTATATGGGGTCGTTGCGGAACTGCTCCTTCAGGCCCTTGAGAACATAGCGTTTCCCGTAGCGGTTTGCGGTATAAATTTCTATCGGGCCGTTCGGCGAGGTATAGTAGGGCATGATGTTGGTGAACTCGTGCGAGAAAAGTTCGCCGAGGTCAAGCTGTGCCGAACTTCCGTCGATACCTATGTACTCAGAGTCGGTGTCGTCGGTCTGCCGTGCCGGTATGTCGTAGTTTCTTTCTGTCATTTCAGTTATTGGGCCTCAACGCCCTCGATATGTTCGAAAAGGCCCCATTTCGAGTGGTTGCGGTATATTTTCTTGCTCGCGGCCGGAACGTGCAGCGTACAGTTCTGCAGCATGTCCTCCGAGCGGTTGTAGAATGCTTCAGTCGCGGCGAATGGCGGCACAGTGGCACTTACATAGAGGTTTTTGAGGTCCGTGCCGTCGAAGGCATAGTTTCCCACATATTTCGTGCCGGAGCCCAGATGTACGCATGAAAGCGCGGAGCAGTTCTGGAACATACCTTCTGATACGTTGGTGAGATTGTCGGGGAGCGTGATGTCGGTCAGGGCCGAGCCGGCAAAGGCCCCGCGGCCGATTGACGTGACCGATTCAGGTATCACAAGGCCGGTGATATGCGTGCCAAGGAATGCGTTCTCGCTTATAGCCGTAATAGTGGAGGGGAGAGTATAGTCGCCGGTCTTGCCAAGCGGGAACCATATAATGGCGGTGATGTCGTGATTGAAAAGCACGCCGTCTACTCCCGCGAAATTACGGTTGCCGTCCGACACGTCGATGGCGCGCAGCGAGGGGCAGTCGGCCGATGGAAGCAGTGTCTCTATGCCGGCCGGAACAGTGAGCGCTTCGAGTGCGTTGCAGCGTGCCACGGCATCGCGTGCAAGTACGGTGGCAGATGAAGGCAATGATACCGCACGCAGACGTGCACAGTCGGCCAGAAGACCGGTGCTCACTATGTTGTTCTCCGTGAAGCGGCTGCCGTCGTACGAATCTCCGCCCTCGACTATATACACATCGGTGAGGTCGGCCTCGGTTGCCGAACTGTTTATCAACGGGTCATTGCCAAGAGCCGGGGCGCCAAGCAGGGCTCGCAGGAATCTGAAATCGTCGCCGTTCATGTAGCCTGATATGAGCAGACGGCTAATAGTCAGGTCTGTAGTCCCTTCGAAAACCGATGAAAGAACGCCGGGTTCGAGCAGTACGATGCTGTTCTGAGTGGTGAAGTCAATTGAAGCACCCTTCGACTCGCCTGCCGAGTTGGAGGCAAAGGGAGTGATGGTGAATCGTGACAAAGTCGGCAGATTGCCTATAGTGAGTCTGTGCGGACCCACTTTGAGTTCGTCGGATGCAAGATTTATACGCCGGGTCGAGCCGTCGGCGGTATTTTTGACGTCGCAGCCTGCGCTGAGTACCGGTTCGCCGCCGTCGTCCGTGATTTCAAATTCAAGTATCAGGCCTGTAGGACCTGTCGACAGAGGTACCGGCTGCGATACTGCAGGCCTTTCGTTGGGCTCCGTGGTGAAACTTATGGTTTCGGAGCGTAGCGATGCCGTTGCTGTGCCTCCTTCTACATAGCACGAATAGGATGTGCCCGGCCGGAGACCGGAAAGACTCAGGGTCACGATTGTGGCGGCGGGATTATCTGCCGTCTGCTGGCGGTCGATTTTGCCGGTCTCGCCGTAGTGGAAGGTGAGATACGTGAGATTCGAAGTGCCGCGTTTCTGTATGCGGGCCGATATCACGGCTTCTGTACGGGTTATTTCCGATACAGGCAGCATTTCGATTACCGGCTCGGGATTATGTGGGGGCTCAGGGCCTGAGCATCCCGCGACAATCAGCGTCCAAATCGCCGTCAGTGGAAATAATCTATATAATCGAGAGAACGTCATCTTATTTTCCTAATGTGATGCCTACACCAATGGCACCGAACCAGTCTGTGCCTTTTATACTTATCACCGAAGCCGATAGGGCCAGCCGTCGGTGGCGGTATACGGCGCCGAGCTCGAACGAGAGCCCGCTGGTACTGTAATGCGTATTTTTTACATAGCCGCCCCCTTCGGAAGGCGCGAGTTCCCAGGCGAGAGATGATGTGCCATAGCCCAGACCCTCGAACACAGCCACGTGGCCTGAGAGGCGGTGTACGGCACCGGCATTGACCATAAAGGCGCTTTTGCGCGAGCGTCCGGAATAAAATGGCATGTTTGCTCCGATTCTTCCGTTTTTGTCGCATTCGCCTTTGGTGGAACCTATTTTGCCGAATCCGGTTGACAGATGTACAAAAGCACCGTGGCGTTTCAGTGCCATGAGCATGATGCCCGCAGTGGCATTCGCGGCCTTCCCTCCGTAGCCAGCGGTGACGAGAGAACCGAATACGAAGGGCACGCGTTTCTTTTCGGGACGTACAATCAGCGTATCCACCCTTGTAAGTACCAGTGTGTCGCGTACGGTAGTGATTACCGGTGCAGTCCCGGGGAGGTCGATTGCCACCATCGGCTCGTCGACGCGCAGTTCATATGTCATATGGCTGTCGATGCGGCACGGGAATGTATAGTCGCGCAGTACGCCCCACTCGGGATGCTTGAGGGTTATCTTCTTTGTGCCATGCGGCACATAAAGCCATATCTCGCCGGTCTTGTCCTCACGCTTCACTACGCCCAGCGGCGTGGAGAAGGCGAAGTCGGCCGATGCTATTACCTTGATAAGGCCGCAGTCCTCGTCGTTGAGGTCACGGACCGGGTTTATGAATGCCGATACATCATTCGGCAGAGCCTTGAACGATGTCACGGAGAAACGCTGAGCCCATGCGTCGTTGCCTGCCATGAGCGCTATCAGCGTTACTAAAAGTAGGTATGCCGTACGCGTTTTTTTCATCGCATTCTTTATTCGAGGTTAAAATCGCCTATGCCTATTATATCGTCTTCGTCAGGATTCTCGGAGAGCGACGGCTGCCATGTGCGCACATGAATCAGCGGCATCGACATATTTCTGAAATCCCACAGCAGGAAAAGATATCCGTCGTCGCTGTATGTGCCGCACGAATATTTCTGTCTCAGGGTGACCCCGTAGAGGCCTCTCACGGTGGGATGACGCATGATTCTGAACTCGGAGAAATCCACGTCGACGGCCTTGCCGGAATCGAAGATGCGCGACAGTTTTTCGATGTATTCGCGCTTGGAGCGAAGATTGTAAATCACCTTGCTGTTGTTGCTTACTGCCGCTCCAGGCCGCTCGCCCGTACGGACTACATGGCCGACTATTATGAGGGCGTTGTCGCTGAAAACCTGACGTATGAAGTCTATGTCGCGTGTGGTGTAGGAGGTACGCAGATGCTCGCAGTAACTCAGAATCTTGCGCCTGCTGATGGAGTCGGTCTCCTCGAGCCGTCCGCTGAGCACTCGTGCCGCTTCGGCTCTGAAAGGATTGTCCGCAGCCAGAGTACTCGGTTCCACGTCACTGAAATTGGTTGTACGCACCGTCTGCACGGGCATCTCTTTGGCCGAACTAACGGGAAGGGATGTGGCTGTATCGGGTACAGTTGCCGTCACCAACGGTTCGGGCGGAGACTGTACGGCAATGCTGTCGCTGTCGTTTTTTGCGGACGCACTGCCGGTGTCCGCGACACCGGCGGGTGGTAAAACAAGAGGCGGCCGCCTGTAAAGACAGGCAGCCCACACTCCCATTAGTACGCTAATGGCTAATAACAAAAGATTAAGCTTCTTTCTTTTTACGGACATTAATATTTACGGGTTTTCAATTCCAGTCGGTTATCTCTCCTCCGATTTCGATTTTGACTTGCTCGGGGTTCTTGTCGACAACAAGATTGACGATGTGATGAATACCGGGCTTGAACAGGAACTTGCTTTCATAGAGGAACGATACGCCGTTCATCACCACTTCGATGAGTGGCACGCGGTTTTCGAGTCGCTGGGGCACCAGAATCGCCGAGTAGGTCGCATGTGCGTCCTGGCGGGCGACCACGCTCTTGCGTTCGCCGCGTACATTCCGGGTCGCTACGCCGGCCGCAAGGTCTATCGTGGCCGAGGTGACGGTGTTGTGGATGTAAACGGTGGCTTTGTCGGGAATTTCGCCCTCGAAGTCCTCGCCTTTTATGAGATTGATGGTGATTTTGCTCATGATGTGGCGGAACTGAAGGCTGACGGGATTGCTGGTGGCGCTGATTCCACGGGCCGATGCAAAGAGGAAGTCAGAAGCCTCGTAGTTGCTTATGGCGCCCGATGGCGCGGCACTCTGGTCCGTGCTGACTTCAAACGGAAAATCTGTGATAGAGCTCACGGACGCGGCGCGGGGATAGTAGGCATAGGCGTTGTAGCTGCCTGCGTTCCAGTAGAGCTGCCGGGAGGCGCTCCACGACGAGCCTGTGAATGTCATAGGCTCGTTGTTGACGGTATTCCCTGCGATTTCAAGCACTTTGCCGGCTTCCGACACATAGAGGCCCACCACATCCCCCGATTCAAAGGATGTCTCGGTAGCACGCGATTGCGACGGATGACTGAATGTGAAATTCATGGCGACTTTATCGCTGGGTACGGTGTCAGGTTCCATTGACCCGTCGGTACAGGAGGACAGTCCGGCGGTCAGGAGTAAAACGCTGATTGCTGATAAAATATTGTGTTTCATAGCGATTGTCTTGAGGGGTTATTTATTCCGTGCACGCCGTGAAGAAAGCGGGCTGCCTTTGTGAATGACCGGTGCATCAGAGTAAGTGCGTATGTTGACGGTCGAGAGGTCGGCGTTTCTCGAAGCCGCCTGCGATGTGCGTTTGTCGAGCGCGACGAATTCCTCGAAGTCGAACTGTTCGCCAGCATAGCGCTTGATGCGCTTCACGATGCTTTGGCGGCTTATGGTGCTGTAGTAAGGTATGTCGTTGTTCATGCAGCTGTTCTGCTCCGAGCGGAATACACCGCGGGTGTGCATGTAGCCGCCTTCGTAAATGTCGACGATGTCGCTGTAGCGCGGGTCGAAAATCAGGTGGCTCCAGCCCACTTCGTGCATCTTGCCGGTAAGCTCCAGATTATCGTACCAGCCGAGACTTTTGGCCCACAGCACTGCGTCGACGTGTCCGCAGCATGTGCAGTCGCATGCATCGATAAATGCATTGTGGTAGATGTATTCATCGCCGAGTTTGCCGAAGCCGTGGCCGCCGGCCTCATGCTGAATCACGCCGCGTGAGTCGAGGGGATAGCCGTAGGTGCTCTTGGGGCAGAAGGCTATTGCGGCTCCGGTTGACCACATCTGGCATATGCCGCCGTAATCGGTGCTGTTGGGCACGATGATAATCAGTGTCTGGTCGAGATTGTCCGCATTGACAGTCGGTGCTTTCATGGCATAGTCGAAAACCATGTCGTAGTCGCATTTCAGGCCGACACCGCCGGTATATGTGGTGCCGAACCTATTGTAGCGGATTGTGTTGACTGTGCCGACACCGGACTCGGTCGACAGCGGGAATGCGGTGTAGACATTGAAGTAGTCGCGGTAGGTTGTGTAGGGCTCGATGCCGAAGAAATACTCTATTTCCTGCTGCATGTCGGTGAGGTAACTGCCGTCGGCTATGTTTTTTGCATCGTATCCGTCGCCGAGTATGACTATGTTGATGCCTCCGTTGTTGCCCTTTGTGGCCTTCTGCAGCGTGAGATATTCGTCCTCGCCGTACTGGTAGCCGTACTGGGTCACATGGCAGCTGTGGGTGTAGTCTTTGCCTTTGAGACGGAATACCACGTCGCCTTCGCGAGACTCTGTCGACGATGAGGATTTTATGGTCAGGGTGATTTCGTTTTTCTTGCTGCCAGATGTCTGCGACAGCTCGCACCAGTCGGGAATTGATTCAACGTCCCAGTCACCTTCGGCATCGATGACAAGTGTCTGTTTATGCTCGGTGCTCAGTGCACAGGCTACCGACGGACGGCATACAAGTTCATGATGAGCGGCGATGCGCTTGAAATCGCGCCAAACTGTGGCGACAGAGTATTGGGCTATCGCTGATTCAGGTACTTCAAGGGTGAAATTATCTTTGGCAATCCCGTCGAAAGCTCCTTCCTGTATATGAGGAGGAATTTCGCTTTTGCTTACAATAGAACCAATGCCGAAGCATCCTTGGAATGCTCCGCCGTCTTCGTTAATGCTTGCTTCATAACGGATATTTTCGAGACTCTCTGGAAAGATTAGACCTTCGAGACTACGGCACTTTGCAAATGCGCCCGCTCCAATGGTTTGAAGGCCTTCGGCAAATTCGAGAGTACCCATAAGTCGCCAGTTGTATGCAAAGGCTCTCTCTCCAATTGTTATAAGTGTCTTAGGAAGAACAAGTTCACCGGAAAAGTCGCAGCCAGCGAACACCTCATCGTTTATAACTGTGATATTTTTGGGAAGATTGAGTTCACCTTTGAGCGGACAGCCGTAAAAAGCTCGGGTTCCTATTGATATAATGCCATCGTGGAGCTGAAGTGTGCCGTTGAATCCGCAAGCTGAGAAGGCATCGTCAGGAATCACTGTGATTCCTTGAGGAATCTCAAGTGAACCTGTGAGGTGGTGGCAGTTTGAAAAAGCATGTTCTCCGAGTTTTCTAAGTTTCTCAGGGAGACGGAGATTCCCATAAAAGTTTTTACAATAGTTGAATGCAAAGCTGCGAATGATTTCTACATTTTCGGGGATAATGAGTTCACAAGTGAAGCCACAGTCGCTAAATACGCCATTGTAATAATCTATGCCTTCATCATGAGTAATATCTATTTCTCCTGTCCATTCATTTTGAGAAGTGCCTATGTATCTAAGTGTAGACGGTAAAGACAAAGAGCCTGTGAGTGACCTACATCCGCAGAATGCACCAGTCTGAATATCGATTACTCCTTCAGGAATTGTCAAAGAACCTGTCAGATTACGACATCCGTAGCACGCTCTTGCTCCAATAGAAGTAAGTTTATCCGGCAATATTAATCTTGTGAGACTTGCTTTTCCTGAATTTGAGCTCTGATAAAAGAATGCATTGGCAGGAAGTTGGTCATCATTACCGTATATAGTAGTTTTTTCATGTTCCGCCCTGGCTTTCTTAATTCTGACTTCTTTAAGGTTAAGTGCCTGAAGATTATCCATTTCTTCGCGCATGAATAGGAAGTCGTATGCGTTAATCTGTCCTGTGATTTTCAAATTTTTTAGCTGTGTATAATCCTTGCCTGCAGCGGTAATACATTCTTTCAGTGTGCCTGCCTCCGGGACATTCACTATCACATATTCCTTGGAAGTGGCGTCGTGGCTCACGAGGTCGTTTTCCCATGGGGTGATGCTCTCGCTGAGCAGGGTGAGGGTATAGTCGCCGGTCATTTCCTTTTTGTCGACACGGATGCCGAAGTTGTTCATCTTTCCGGCCACGTACTCAAAGGCTTCGTTTTTCACGAATCTATAAGGAATGCCGCCGAGAGTGATGCTGAACAGTGTTGTGCCGGCCGGTATTGTCTGAGGCACTACGATTGCGCGCCATTCGTCGCCGCGCTTGGTGGGGATGATGGAGTTCGTTCCGACTTCGCCGTCTGCCGTGACAGTGCCGGTGGCAAGGTCGATGACGGCATCCTGAATCGTGTTCGAGACGAGCACCTGCTTGTCGAGTCCGGCCCATTCTCCTCCGGCAAAACCGTTGCCTTCGACAAGAGTCACACGGGCATTGGCCATGCGGTGGGTGAGAGGTAGGCGGATGACATTGGTTGTGGGTTCAACGCCTGCCACTTTGCCCCAAAGGAAGTCTGATGCCTCATATTCGCCCATGGTGCCGTCGTCGTAGGTGCGCGCCTGATTGGTCCTGACGGTGAATCTGTAGTTGTTCACATCGTCGGGCGAGCCGAACGGATAGTAACCGTATACATCGATGCGTGTATGTTTGTCTTTCCAATATAGGTCGTAGGCCGAACTCCACTTATAGGCAGCCTCGTCGAAGGTATGGCGCACGTTGTCGCCACGGTTGCCCGACGGGAGAAGTGTGCCTGGCTGTGTGCCCTGGTAATCGACTATATATACGCCCATTACATCGCCGTCGGCAAAACCGTCGTCGTTGGCGCGTGTGGTGCACTCCTGAGTGATTTCTCCGGCAAGACAGATTTTGCCGCTGTCCTCGGATTCACTGCCCGGAACGTAGAAATCGTTCTCCGAGCATGCCGAAAGCATGGCTGCCGCCACCAATCCGGTGAAAAATATATGCTTTTTCATAGGTACTTCTGTTTTATAATTGTGTTATTCGGCTGTGCCGCCGTTGTCTGTGCCGTCGTCAGTCCAGGGATTGATGCCCACGTTGACGCCATTGGAAGTCTTGCTGAGTGTTACGGTGAATTTATGGCTCTTTGCTCCGACGAATGTAAATCCTTTTTTAAGGTTGAACTCACGGCCATCGACGGTGACAGTGATAAGATTGCCTTCGGCCACGGTCTGAGGCACAATCAGTGCCTTGTAGGCGTTGTCTGCAGCCAGGGGTACCACCGAAGTAGGGTTGCCTGTGGCTGTAGCCGTGCCAGTGGCGAGGTTGACCGTTGAGCTGCATTTCACGCCGTTGATTCTTACGGAAACAGTAGCGGCAGCCAAAGATTCCTTGGTAAAGCCGTTGCCGGCTTCGAGATAGAGCATGATGCGGCTCATGACATGACTCACGGGTATTTGGGTTGCCGAGGCCGTGGGCGCTATGTTGACGGCTTTACCCACCATGAGGTCGGATGCCTTGTAGGCCGCTTCGGTCGACTGGTCGGCGCGGACTTCAAAAGGATAGCTGTTTACCGACTTGACATCGGCATAGGGATAATAAAGATAGAAGTCGGCGCGAGTGGTGTTGTCCTGCCAGTAGATAGGGGTGTCGGGTGTCCATGTGCCGTTGTAGGTGAAACGCATGTTGTCGACATAGTTGCCGCTGTTGGCCAGCGTGCCGGGAGTCGAGCCATTGTAGTTGACTACGAAGAGGCCGATGCGGTCCCCCGTCTCGAAGCCGTAGTCAGTGGCACGTGCTTCGGCAATAGCCGGGCTGATTTTAATCTCGATTTTTTCCTTTCCGGGTTCCGGAGGTGTTGGGGTTGGCTCGTCAGGCGAACTCTTCGAGCACGATGTCGCAAACACAGCGACTCCTGCAATCAGTACGGCAGCAATAGATGTTTTCATAGGAATTAGCGTTGATTTTAGTTCAAAAGTTATTTTGGCCTCAAAATTATGCAATAACTGGCATCTGCAAAAAAATTTTTTGGTTCAAAATGGTTCACGGCTCTCAGAAAGATTGGGCCAGCGGATTTTTCCAGTTGGTGAGCGATGATGTCAGGCGTATAG
>CAJUKF010000025.1:7425-38323 GCA_910587355.1 uncultured Muribaculaceae bacterium | reverse complement strand
GAGATTCCGTATGGTGACTGGAGTTCAGACGTGTGCTCTTCCGATCTATAGTTACCTTTCAACAACCACTATCGGGGAGAATCCCGAGACGACTCCGGGAAACTACATCCAGCAGGGTTTTGCAGCAAATGCCGGTGTGTTTGTCAATGGCAAATACAGTGTCGTGCTGGAGTACACAATGGCAGACATGTGCTTCCTGTACTCTTATGACTCATCAGTTTCATGGGCACTTGCCGGACAAACTCCATTAAGGACCCCAATCCATCCCACTGCCCTTACCTATGATACCAAAACCTCCTCAGTTTACGGTTGCTTCGCCGAGGACGACGCATCGTATACCTTCGGTTTTATGGATTTATCGTCGGGAATGAAGATAAAGCTTGGAAATCTTGACCAAAAATACACTTCGATGGCAGCCGATAAATCCGGAACCATATACGCCATTGGAGCCGACAATGCCCTTTATACCATAGGCGCTTTCACCAGCGCTGTATCAAAAATCGGCGATACAGGCATTACACCGGTGGGAGCAAGCTCTATCTCTTTCGATTATAACGGACAGACTCTCTATTGGTTTGTAAACAACAAAGTATATACCCTCGACACTGCCAGTGGTTCGGCCACCGAATATTGCCAGTTGTCCGGAGAGTGGACCGGTGTCGCGCCTATGCCCGAAGCAGAAAAACTGATTCCATCATGGATTGACGAACTCTCGGTCAACTTCCCGGAAGGAACACTTACAGGCGATGTTTCGTTCAAACTTCCGACTACAGCGACTACCGGAGCAAGTCTCACATCGAGCGTAACATATCATCTTCAGGTCGACGAAAAGGAATACACTGGCAGCGGCCTCCCCGGAGCAACAATCTCTGTACCCATGACCCTTGAGCAGGGCATGCACACATTCGTTGCAACAGCAGAATACGACGGTATGCTCGGCCTCCAGGGCTCCCAGAATAAATATATCGGACACGATACACCTTCGGCCCCGGCAAACATCGTATTCGTTGAAAACGGCAACGATGTCAACCTCTCATGGCAACCCGTCACAACAGGTATCAATGGCGGCTACATAAATCTGGATGCATTACGGTATACAGTTGTGCGCAATCCCGGTAATACAAGCATCGCCAAAGACCTTGCAGAGCCTGCGTGCACCGACGCCACTATTGACGCTCTCGACTATTACACTTATACAGTGACCGCCTGCGACGGTGTGAACACCAGCGCTCCCGGCACCAGCGAAGTTTATTTCCCCGGCACAAACCTCGGATTCAAACCACCGTATTCACACGACTTCTCTACAGGCATGGGATTGTTCGTTCCCGAAGATGTAAATAACGACGGAACTACCTGGCACTATTCCGACGGATTCGTATGGTTCCAGACCGACGCGGAAACAGATAACGATGACTGGATTATTTCGCCCCCTGTCACCCTTGAGGCAAACAAAAACTACAGTCTGTCCATCGACCTGCTTGCAAGCGCCAACTGGGAGTATCAGATAGTAGAGATTTATTACGGCAAGAGCCAGGAATCCACCGAACTCACAACGAGAATTCTTCCGGCATACCCGTTCCAGGTAAGGGCTGATATCGACACAAACATCGCTCCCGAAGAAGACGGCCAATACTACTTTGGTGTTCATGTCATCACCAAAAAGACTGCCGGCGCAGTCAGCATCACAAACTTCGCTATAGGAGCCGGCTACGACTCTTCGGCCCCCGGTGCAGCCAGCAATCTTACGGCCACTCCGGGCGACAAAGGTGCCAAATCGGCAACCATTTCTTTCACATGCCCTGACAAGAATTTCAGCGGCGAACCACTGGATGCAATCACACGCATCACAGTCGTGAACCAAACTACCGGAACCACCGTTAAAGAAATCACTGACGCAACTCCCGGCTCTCAGATTACCGGAATCGTTGACGATACTCCCGCCGACGGAAACAATACGTATTCCGTTGTATGCTGCAATGAAAGCGGCGAAGGTCTGCCGGCACAGACTTCATGCTGGACAGGCATTGACTTCACGGCAAAACCCGAAAACATCAAATGGATACAGAACGGCAACTCAGTTCACCTCACATGGGAAGCTCCAACTACCGGTATCCACGGAGGATATATCGGAGAAGGCAACTTCAAATATCGTGTAACACTCAATGACGATGCAAACACGATTCTGACAGAAACTGCCGATCTCTTCTTCGACATGGAACCCGAGTTCACAAATCCTCAGGATGTGCTCATGTTCTCCGTAGCCGCTGTCAATGAAGCTGGCGAGGGTGAAAAAGGCAATTCAAATCAATCGGCAGCAGGCACACCCTATCCGACTCCGTTCTACGAATCGTTCGAGAATGTTGCCCTGCACTCCACCCCATGGCTCGTGAAGCCTCTGAGCGGCTATAACTCCATAAACATAGTCACAAACGTGGCTGGCCTTGTCGATATGGAAGGTAATGCCGTCACTGCTGTAGATTACGATTACGGCATGGCAGTATACACTCCTTTGGCTGCAGGTGCGACCCGTCTCGAACTGCCCATTATCGACATTTCGGGCCTCAGCAGCCCGGTACTGAAAATGTGGTGCTTCTTCCTTGACGATAAAACCACAGTAACAATTCAGGGAAACAACAACTCAGGCAACGAGTGGAGCGATATCTCAAGCTTTACCCAGAGGCCCCAGACACACGGCTGGAATCTGGTCGTTATTCCTCTTGATAAAGTCAAAGGTGAGGCCAGACTTCAGCTGGGTATTCATTGTGCGACACCCGAAAAAGCCTTGTACGTACTGTTTGATAAAATCAGCATCGAAGAAGGTCATGACACAGATATGATACTTGCCGATGTCACATTCCCCACACGCCTCTATGCCGGACAAGATTTCAATTCGACACTGAAGGTAATCAATGGAGGCATCAAAGAGTCTCCGGCAAGTGAAGTGCAGCTCTTCATCGACGGTAAAATCGCAGCAGCAGCTGTTTGCCCGGCACTTACCAGCGGACAGACTGCAGAAATACCTCTCACCGCACACCTCTCGTCCAACGCTACCTCAGCACGTCTGCAGGCTCAGGTACTCTGCGCAAACGACGCCGATATAACCAACAACGCCCTTATGGCCGACATATATGTTGTTCGCTCGAGCCTTCCCGCTCCTGAAGAGCTCACCAATATCTCTGAGAACAACAATGCCATCCTCCTTTCGTGGACTGCTCCCGACTGCATCTACGAGGCCCCCGTCACCGACAGCTTCGAGACTCTGGAGGCAGGCAGCATCGGCGGAATCGATGTCAGATTTGATGAATCAAACAACATAGTGGCGACTAAGACCACTGGCGAATTAGGCGACTATCAGCTCATTGACAACGATAAGCTCCCGACAACCACAACCGCTCTGACCACCACAATACCCAACGCCAACAGGGGTATGGTCTGTCAGGTAATCGATGTTAAAGAATTCAACCTTCGCGGCAACAGTGCTATCTGGGAAGCTCACTCGGGCGATAAACTTCTTTCTTTCTGGAATTGCTATGATGAATCCGTTCCCAACGATGACTGGTTCATCTTGCCTAAACTTTCCGAAAGCAACAAGCAGATTTCGTTCTGGGCAAAATCCCTTACTTCAAAGTATAATTACGAGTCCTTCGATATCATGGTATCGACAGAGACCGATGCTATCGAAGATTTTGAACGTTTCGCTCAGGCCAAGGATATCCCCGCCGGGTATGCCACCAATCCCGAAGCCGGCTACACGCTGTATGAGTTCGACCTGCCCGAGGAAGCTGAGTATGTCGCTATCCGCTACAATGCATGCGGCTCTCTCGCCCTCCTTATCGATGACCTCACATATACTCCCGCAGGCAATACAACGGAAGCACATCTGCTCGGATACAACATCTACCGCAACGATATCAGACTGAACGAGCAGCCGCTGACTGAAACCGAGCTCAACGACATTCCTGAAGACGACGGAGACTATTATTATAATGTTACCGCCGTATATAGCGAAGGCGAATCACCCTACTCCAACACCGTTACCGTAGCAGACTTCTCCGAAGTTGAAAACGTATCTGTAGCAGACAACTGCTCAATTAACGTCGAAAACAACACAATAGTAGTCACATGTGCTACCCAGACGGTTGCATTGGTTTATGCTCCCGACGGACGTCTCCTTCGTGAAGCCAATGTCGCAGGCAAAGCTTTTATCCCGATGGTTTCCGGCATTTATATCGTAAAAGCCGGTAATACAACAAAAACCGTAATTATAAAATAAGACACGAAAACTTTGATGATGAAATCATTATCAATATTTTCAGCTATTCTCACTCTGGCCGGCGCGGCGGCTGTCGCAATGCCGCCGCGCCAGGGCCTTCTTGAGATTCCCCAGCCCGACGGGACCAGTGTCAAAGCCGAACTTTTCGGCGACGGAAACTGGTACACCTACATTAGTCCTGACGGCACCATTCTCACAGCTGACGCGTCAGGCCGGCTTGTCCCCTCGGAACAGACAATCACCGACAGAGGCAAGTATCTGCGCACCAAAGCCCGAGAATCGAGAGTCCAGTCTCGGAACACCGTATCATCTTACCCCACAAAAGGAAAAATCAAAACACTTGTCATACTGGCTCAGTTCTCCGATATGCAGTTCATCTCGGAGAATCCGGCCGATGCAGTAACACGAATGCTGACGATGCCCGGATTCAGCGATAACGGAGCTACCGGCAGTGTCCGCGATTATTTCAATGACAGTTCTTTCGGTGCTTTCGAGCTCGACCCCGTCATACTGGGCCCGGTAACACTACCCGAAAAAATGGCTTACTACGGCGGACCCGATGAGGGCAAGCCCGATATCCGGCCCGCAGAGATGATTCGCGATGCCTGCGTCCTTGTCGATGACAAAGTCGACTTTTCAGAGTTTGACCTTGATGGCGACGGATATATCGACAACGTATATGTGTTTTATCCCGGATACAGTCAGGCCGACGGTGCATCCGCAAATACTATCTGGCCGCATTCAGGGTATGCATATGCTAAACTGAGAGCCGAATTCGACGGAGTTGCACTCGACAAATACGCCTGCTCCAACGAAATCGACATGTCGACCGAAAGTCTTGTCGGAATAGGCACTTTCTGCCATGAGTTCTCTCATGTTTTAGGTCTTCCCGACTTGTATGCTACCGATTATTCAAACGACGAGCACCCCGCGACATGGAGCATAATGGCTTCCGGAGGCAGAAACAACAACGGTCATACGCCTCCGTTATATTCAGCATACGAACGTTATGCTCTCGGCTGGCTCGACCCCAAACCTTTAGAAGCTTCCGAACATGACCTAAGTCTGGAAGCCGGAGAGAACACCGCATTCATCCTCAGCACGACCGCAGACAATGAATTCTACATCATTGAAAACCGTCAGCGCAAAGGGTGGGACGCACATCTTCCGGGCCACGGTATGCTCGTATGGCATATCGACTACGACCGGAAAGCGTGGCTGTCGAACTCCGTCAACAATGTTGCAAGCCACCAGCGAATCGACCTCATTGAAGCCGACGGCATCTCTTCCGACGAAAACCGCAGCGGCGACTCCTATCCCGGAAGTGCGGATGTGTGCGAGATTCCCGCCTTCAGACCGTATTCAGGCACAACGCTTGACAAAGGTATTTTCAACATACGCGAGCTCCCGGGAGGCAATATTCTGTTTAACGTTGCAAATCTGGAGACAAAACTCGATGTGCCCGTCTCAATCACTGCTGACAACATCTCACCCGTGTCGTTCGACATCGAATGGGATGGTGTAGAGGGTGCGACTGCATACATTGTCGAAGTCTATCAGAAAATCAGGACAGGCTCCGTTTTCAAAAAAGAGTATGTCGACGGTTACCGTCTCTTTATAACCGGGACCGAATGTACGGCTGCTGTTACAGGACTGACGCCATCGACTGAATACTACTTCCGCGTCCGTGCAATGGGCGGATGCCACATAAGCGATTATTCAGCCGAGCAGTCTCTGACGACCCTAGAAGAGGATTTCCGCTCAGATATCCCCGTATGCTCAGATGCCACAGAGCTAAGTTCCGACGGCTTTACCGCAAATTGGGAAGCTCTTCCGGGTGCAGTAAGCTATAATCTGACCGTGAAAGAGGTGACACCGCTGACAACTTATTACCACATCAACGATTTCGCCGACGGAAACATGACGCCCGACGAATGGATTGTGACATCGGGCTGCACCACAAGTTCTTTCAGCGGATATTACGGAAATACCGCACCCGGACTGAGCATGACATCTGACAACGCTTATGTACAGTCTCCCCTCGAGACCGCCATGATTACGTCGGTTGAATTCTGGTACAGGGGTGTCAAAACCGAAGACCGCCACAAAATCATGGTCTACGCATTTGATGGGCGCAAATGGCAGACAATCGCCGAAATCGGCTCTCTGGTCAGCGACAAAGCCGGAGCCCGGGTGGAACTTGTCGATGAATTTGCCAATGTACCGTATTACTCAGTACATATTGCATTCTCCCGTCCTTTGTCCAAGGGCACTCTGGTAATAGATGACATCAGGGTCACACATCAGGCTACCTCGGCACAAGCTGTTGAAAGATATAATCCCTTTGAAACAGAGAATGTCTTGTCGGCAGATGTCACAGGATTGAAGCCCGCGACACTCTATAGCTATACGGTTTCTGCCAACGACGGCTCACTCACTTCACTTGACTCCACGCCACGTCTTGTGCGGACGCTGGACGCATCAGGTGCAGGGAGCGCCATAGCTGACAATAATGCGATAGAGCTCTCAACATCAGCCAGCGCTATTGTAGCGCGTAACAACACCGGAGTTGAAACAACCCTGCGGATTTACACTCTGACAGGAACTTGCATCCATACATCCGTTCTCCCGGCCGGAGCATACACTTCCGTTCCCGTAGAAGCCGGGCTGTATATCGCCGTAGCCGACGGTATCGTCCGTAAACTTACGGCAGGATGCAGATAGATTTCCATAGCATACATCAAAGGTGATGTGTCATAAACTTATCAATTATGGCACATCACTTTTTTAATACCGAGACACATTTATCTATTTCATAAATTACCGGCACGACGGAAATACACAGGATATGCCCGAAATGACAGTATTGAATGAATTGTACGGAATTCTGACGTGATTTTAATGCATAAACGCCCGGTTAAAAGGTAACTTTGCGAAAAATACACATCACTATGAAAACCAAACACTCCATTCTTGCCGCTTTCTGTCTTTTACTGGCATTGGTGCTTTTCAGTTCATGCGCCCGAAATAAAGATTCATACACTTTGCAGCCTCAGGCGTATAATCAGTTGCCGCTCGGCTCCATCAAACCAGCCGGCTGGCTTCGCCAGATGCTTGTCGCGCAGCGCGATGGTGCCACAGGTCATCTCGACGAACTGTATCCGCTTGTAATGGGAAAGCGTAACGGCTGGCTCGGCGGTGACGGAGACCAGTGGGAAAGGGGCCCGTACTGGATTGACGGCCTGTTGCCTCTGGCATATACGCTGGGCGACAGCACCCTTATTGCAAAAGTGCAGCCCTGGATAGAATGGACATTGGCAAGCCAGAGAGACAACGGTTATTTCGGCCCCATGACCGATTATGAATATGAACCGGGCCTACAGCGCGACAATTGCCGTGACTGGTGGCCAAAAATGGTCATGCTCAAGGTCCTCATGCAATATCATTCAGCCACCGGCGACTCGCGTGTCATTCCTTTTATGACACGCTATTTCCACTATCAGCTCGATAACCTCGACGAATATCCTCTTGACAACTGGAGTTTCTGGGCACGTTTCCGCGGCGGCGACAATCTACAGACTGTATACTGGCTGTACAACAGGACCCACGACCCGAAACTCCTCGAACTCGGTAAAAAAATTTATGAACAGTCCGAGCCTTATACCGAAATCTTCCTCGAAAGCGACAAACTCACCCGTGTAGGCACCATACATGCCGTAAATCTGGCCCAGGGACTCAAGACTCCCGTAATGCAGTGGCTCGCAGACCCGCGCCCCGAATATATCCAGGCCGTGAAAAAGGCACTCGCCGACCTCCGTGACGTTCACGGATATCCTACCGGAATGTTCAGCGGAGACGAAGCCATTCACGGCAACGACCCGACGCAGGGTGTCGAGCTCTGCACAATTGTCGAACTGATGTATACTCTCGAAACCATGTATGCCATTACAGGGTGCTCCGAATTTGCCGAACTTCTTGAAAAAATCACTTACAATGCACTTCCAGCACAAATCGACGATGATTTTATAACACGCCAATATTTCCAACAGGTAAATCAGATTAGTCTTAGGCAGGGCAACCGTAATTTCGATGTGAATCACTCGGGAACTGATGCATGTTTCGGGCTCCAGACAGGGTATCCCTGCTGTACCTCGAACATGCATCAGGGTTGGCCCAAATTCACGGCAAACCTTTGGTATGGCACCCCTGACGGAGGTTTGGCAGTGGCACAGTACGCACCGTGTTCTGTCTCGGCCACAGTTGCCGACAATGAGAAAATCACTGTCACCGAACACACCTGCTATCCTTTTGGAGAGACTGTCCGATTCACTGTCGACAGTCTGTCGGCCCCGGCGAAGTTTGATTTCGCTCTACGCATACCTTCATGGAGCAAAGAGACGGCCATTTCTGTCAACGGAGAGAACATATGCTATGAAACCGACAACGAAAACATGGCCGTGCTCACCAGAGAATGGAAGCAGAACGACATCGTTGACATTGCTTTCACTCCCGAAATACGCATCACCCGCTGGAAAGAAAATGCACGTTCAGTCGAACGAGGGCCGCTCGTTTACGCACTGAAAATGGAAAGCCGGCGTACACGCGCATCCAATGATGTCGATGTGGCTACTATAGGCGACTGGTTCTATGAAGATACATCCGACACCCCCTGGAATTATGCCCTCCTCCAGTGCAAGGAGAGCGACATTCCTTCAAGATACCGGTTCATGGCTGATTCGGCGCTTGTGGCAGGCTCCAGCCCCTGGAGCTTCGCAAATGCTCCCCTGTCCATTGTAACCGATGCCGTAAGAGTACCGTCGTGGAAAGAATACAATGGCTCTGCAGGCCCCTTGCCATACAGCATAATGTATGGTCTGGAGACATCCGATACCACTCGTATTGAATTGATACCGTACGGGTGTACCATTCTGAGAATCACCGAATTCCCCATGGTCGGCACACACTCCGCTTTTTGAATCTAAACTCTGAAACCATGAACATCCGCCGCCTGAATATTTTAATTGCCCTCCTTGGTCTTGTACTTCCTTCGCTCAACGCAATGGGCGGCCGGACATATCCCTCTCCGGTCGATGAGAGCGAATCGCGCTATCGGTTCCGCCACCTCGACGACACAAACGGATTGCCTTATACATGGGTATGGGATATTTTTCAGGATTCAGCCGGATATATGTGGTTCACAACAATGTACGGAGCATACCGGTACGACGGATACTCATTTGTCGACTATGCCTTCGAAGATTCCACCTCAGGAACCCGATACAGTGTTTATCAGATGACAGAGGACCAGAACGGATATCTTTGGTTCGCATCCGAAAAAGGATTATACCGTCACGACCGTCATAACAACGTCTATCTCACGTATAACAGCAGCGAGACAAGTCCGCTGCGGCTGTCGGCCGATGCCGTCGAATGTCTCGCGCTCGACAAGGACAACAATCTGTGGGCAGGCTCCACAAACGGTCTTAATCTTATAGATTCCGACCGTAAAAAATGTACAGTGATTGCTCAACCGGCCGAATCATCGCGGCATGTGACAGCAGTGCTCTGCCGCGAAGACGGCTCGGTATGGTACGGCGACCACACCGGGGTAGTATGGAAGGTAGATTCTATACAGCAGACGGCCTCGCCCGTGCTCCGAACCGGTCCTCACCAAATCACATGCCTCTTTGAGAACTGCGACGGGCTTTGGGCCGCCACCGCAGGCGCAGGCCTCTACCTTATCGCAAACTCGGGCATCTCGCATTTCGGTGTCGATGAAGGCACACTCCGCAGCGATATAGTCCGGTCAGTAGCCGCCGATACCGACGGAAATATATGGGCCGCCACAGAAAAAGGTATCGCCGTACTATCCGACAAATCATCGGAGTTCATTGTCAGACACGACAATGATATCTGGGGACTGAACGACAACGCCATATACAGCCTCCTCTGCGACCGCGACGGCACAATGTGGGCCGGCTCTTTTTTCAACGGCGTAAACATCATGAATCCTCGCTACGGACTGTTCTCTTCTCTCAAATCAGGCAACGGGCTTGATGAACTTCGCGGTGCTGTCGTGAGTTCTATCAGTGTCGTAGGCGAACGCATCTATATCGGAACCGAAAACCGCGGATTGTACGAGTATAATTCCTCCTCTTCCGCATTCGTCAACTATAATTCACGCAACAGCAGTCTTTCAAACGACAACGTTCATGCCGTCTGTGCCGACAGCAAAGGGAATCTGTGGATTGGGAACTACTACGGAGGCCTTTCTCTCCTTAATAAAGAAAACCAACACCTTACACGTGACCTACACTTCCCTTCCAACAGCATATACAGCATTCTCAACGACCGCAGAGGAAATATCTGGATTGGCACTTTCTACGAGGGTCTATACCGATATAACAGTGCCACGGGCAAGTTTGAGCAACATGCCCGTGAACTTGCCGGAACTTTCGTCTGGGGAATGATTGAGGATTACCTCGGAAATATCTGGCTCGCCTGCTACGGCCGCGGAATCGTAAAGCTTGACCGTAATGAAAACTACTCACCGAAGTTTATCGATACTCCCGTAAGGCGATACGTCACTCTGTGCGAACTCTCCGACGGCCGCATCCTGGCCGGCACAGAAAAAGAAGGCCTCACAGCAGTGGGCATAGCCGACCTCTCCGTAAAGCATTTCAACAGTCTTAACGGGCTGCCCGACAACACCATCTACGGCATCTGTCAGGACGACATCGGCAACATATGGTTCTCCTCCAACTCCGGCATTTACAAGACCGACCTTGAACTCTCACGATTTTCTAACTATACCGTCCGCGACGGCCTCCCCGCCAACCGATTCAATTATAATGCAGTCGCCGCTATCGGTGGCAAAATATGGTTCGGCAGCATCAGCGGACTGGTAGAAGTCGACCCTGCACGCGAGGGCAATGTCACAGTCGAGCATCCTATTGTCCTCGGCGATTTGTTTATCAACAACGCAAGGCAACCTGCGGGAGCACTGAACCCTGATGGGCCGGAGGTGCTTCCAATGAGTCTCGATTCTCTCGACAGACTTGTCTTTCACAGCAATCTGCTTTCATGGGGCATAGATTTTTCGTGCAACGCTTTCGACAGCAATGCAATCAGCTACGCATATATGCTCAGTGGCATCGACAGCCGATGGCATATGCTTGGTTCCAGAAACCGAGTTGACTTCACAGGCCTCGGCTTCGGCAGATATACCCTGATGATTTCAACTGTCGGGCCCGATGGCGAACCATCGGGAAATGTGCGCACCTTGCAAATCGAGATTGTACCGCCATGGTGGCGCTCTACCATTGCTTTTGTAATATACGCGCTGCTCATTATATCTTTCCTTGCTTACCTCATTTATCTTCTCATGAAAATCGCACGCTCGCGCAATGCCATAAAAATCGAGCGGCTTGAGAGGGAGAAGGACAAGGAAATCAATGAGATGAAATTCCGTTTCTTCGTCAATATCTCCCATGAGTTCAAAACTCCCCTCTCTCTGATTATCGGCCCTATCCGCGACCTCCTCGACGGAAATATAGCCGAACATGCACGTGAGAAATATTTTCTTGTCGTCAAGCGAAATGCCGAGAAGCTGCTCGCCCTCGTCAATGAACTCCTCGCGTTCCGCGAACTCGAACATACAAAACTCCATATTCAGCCGCTGTATTACAAACCGCTCCTTGAACAACTGATTCACCGCTTCTCGTGGATTTTCGAGAGCCGCAACATAAAAGTGGAACTTTCCACTTACGACAGTTCTCCTATTGTATGGGCCGATTTCGACAAGCTCGAAAAAGTGATTGGCAATCTGCTGTCCAACGCCGGTAAATATACTCCCGTCGGCGGCACAGTGTCGATTGCAGTAAGTCACCGCGACGGACGGGTCTATACTTCCGTAACCAATTCCGGTGCCGGCATTGAACCCGACCGTCTGCCGCATATCTTCGAGCGCTTTTTCACTTCCCGCAGTTACGACAAATATTCGTCGGGGGTGGGTCTCTCTTATGTCAAATCTCTCATAAATCTTCACGAAGGCGACATTACCGTCGGGTCTGTCCCAGAGGAATTCACAACATTCACTTTCTGGCTTCCCGACAGGACAGATGGCAAGGATATCGAGCCGGTCGATTTGTCTTCACATTACACAGCCGATAGTTTCGAAGAACCGAGAACCCTGTCAGCGCCTCCGGCCGAAATCAACGGCGACACCATGCAGGAACTCGCCAGAAAAACAACGGTTCTGGTCGTCGATGACGACCCGGATTTCCACGACTTGCTTTCCGACTATCTCTGCAATCACTTCAACACCCTGAAAGCATCTTCAGCCGACGAAGCGCTGGCCATCATAAAAGGCGGCGATGTCGACATTGTGGTCTGCGATGTAATGCTCGGAGACGGACTGAACGGAATCGAGCTTTGCAACAGCATCAAGGAAAATGTCGAGACCGACCACATAAGGGTCATTCTTGCATCTGTGTTCTCTGAGAATATTTATCGCTCGCGCGGGTATGAGGCGGGGGCCGACATATATATCGTCAAGCCTTTCGATTTTTCCATTCTGGCCCTGCGCATCAGAAATCTGATTTACACAGCATGGAAAGCCCGCGAAAAATACAAGACCGATATCGACCTCACGGCCGAAGCGCCGCTGCCCAACGATGTGCGCAACGACTGGCTGAAAAAAGCGACATCATGTGTTCTGGAGAACATTTCTGACTCTTCTTTCAACGGCGACGAACTCTGCGAAGCCATGAACATGAGTCAGTCCACCCTATATCGGAAACTTAAAGCCACTACCGGACAGTCGACAAACGAATTCATACAGAATCTTCGGCTCAAATATGCGGCCCGCCTCCTGCACGAGACCTCGCTCACTGTATCCGAAATCAGCTTTGAAATAGGTTTTTCAGATTCCTCATATTTCAGCAGAGCGTTCCGTAAATGCTTCGGAGAGTCACCGCGTCAGTGGCGTGAGAAAAACCGGCCCTCGTCTGTATGATTCTTTCAAAATAATGCATGTTTATGCCTCAGTCCATGTTTTTGACAGAATATTGAAAACCTTTCTTATAATCTAAGCCTAATTTTGTCCTCACAGTTTTAAAATAATCTTATTACAAAACCTATCTAATCCCAAAGAACAACTAAATGCGTATGAAACACTTTCTGTTTTTAAAATGTTTTCTGTGCGTAATTCTTGCTGCGGCCGGCATGGCAGCCACAGCTCAGGAAATGGCCGTATCAGGCATTGTCCGTGATGCCGACGGCCTCGGATTACCCGGTGTTTCTGTTGCGGAAAAAGGAACATCTAATGCAGCGGTTTCCTCTGTCGACGGCACATTCTCTCTGCGGCTGCAGAAATCTCCTGCTACATTATTATTTACGTATGTCGGTTGTCAGCCTGCCGAAGTGAAAGTAAACGCGGGCGACTCGGGCATCGACGTAGTGATGAAAGACGATGTCATTTCAATGGACGACGTCGTAGTTGTCGGTTATACCACAGCCAGGCGCAGCACCCTCACAAGTTCCATTTCATCTGTAAAGAAAGAGGACTTTGTCGAGGGGAGCGCCAACTCGCCTCTTCAGCTGCTTCGCGGACGTGTGGCAGGCCTTGCCATAAACAACACTACAGGCGACCCGAACGGCAGCGGCATGCAGGTCATGCTTCGAGGTGTCTCTACTCTCACCGGCAGCCAGGAGCCCCTGGTGGTCATCGACGGTATTTCGGGAGCAAGTCTCTCGACAGTTTCGCCCGACGACATCGAGACAATCGACATACTCAAAGATGGCTCGGCCGCCGCTATTTACGGTACCCGTGGCACCAACGGCGTGATTATTATCACTACTAAAAAGGGTGCGTCAGACAAAGGTTTCAAAATAGATTACAACGGATATATGTCTATTGAGACTATCGCCCGTAAAATCGACACATTCACCCCCGACGAGTACCGCAACCTTTCGGAAATAACCAATACTTTCTTCACTCCTGTTGACAAAGGAGCTTCAACAGACTGGTCCAAGACTGCTCTGCGAACGGCCTTCTCACATACTCACCACCTTGCTCTTTCAAGCGGCAATTCCAAGTCGAATTATTATGCCAGTCTCGATTACCGCAACCGCGACGGCATTATCCGAAATACAAATCAGGAGCGAACAAACCTTAAATTCGGCTTCAACCGCTCGCTGTTCAACGACCGGCTCACCGTCAGCGCTAATTTCAGCGACGTATTCACTGTCGGCAAGAACACTTCGGCCAGCGAAGTGCTCTTCGCAACGCTCGTTACAAATCCTACCGAGCCTATTTTCAATCAGGGCGGTGACTACACCCGTTTCGTCGACTCGACAAATCCTGTCAAGCTCATAAACGAGTACAAAAACACTACGCGCTGGAATGAATTTCAGGCTACAGGCCGCATAGCATACTCTCCTATTGAGCCCGTCATCATCACTGCCGTAGGAGGTTACCGCTTGTTCAACAACCTCAACGGCACTTTCGCAACAAGTAAATATGATACAAACTACCGCGGTCAGGCATGGCGCGCCGCAAGCATGAACCAGTCAAAATCGCTTGAGATTTACGGTCAGTTCAACAAACAGTGGGGCCCCCACAACCTGCTGGCAATGGCCGGTTACAGCTACAACGACTACCTTACCGATGGCATTTCGATGTACAACTACGATTTTCCCACCGAGATTCTCGAGGAAAACATCATCGGCACCGGTCTTGCACTGAAAGACGGTCAGGCCTCGATGAGCGACTACAAGAGCATGAACAAACTGATTTCGTTCTTCGGCCGCGTCAACTATTCTTACGCCGACCGCTATTATGTCTCGGCAAGCGTCCGCGACGAAGGTTCTACTAAATTCGGCAAAAACCATCACTGGGGCCTTTTCTATGCTGTCAGCGGTGCATGGAGAATCCGAGGCGAAAGCTTCATGAAAGGCATTGACTGGCTCAACGAGCTCAAACTCCGTGTCGGATACGGCGTCACCGGCAACGAGCCCTCCTCGCCATATCTCTCTTATCTCAAATATTCTTTCGGCTCGCCCGTTATGGTCGACGGAAAATATGTCTACACTGTCGCGCCGACCATGAACGCCAACCCCGACCTCAAATGGGAGGAAAAGAAAGAGTTCAATGTCGGTCTTGATTTCGCTGTATTCAACTCACGTCTGAGCGGTACTGTTGATTTCTACAACCGCACCACAGACGGCCTCCTTTATCAGTACAACGTTCCTGTACCGCCCAATCTGGCTTCCACCACTCTTGCCAATGTAGGCAAGGTGTCCAACACCGGCGTGGAGGTGATGCTCAATGGCATCGTGCTCAACAACCGCGACTTCGGGCTGAATCTCACCGGTAATTTCTCCTATAACACTAACAAGATGAAGAAGCTCTCCAACGACAAATATCAGCGCGACTTCCTTGAACTCGGTTCCACAGGTGCTCCCGTACAGAAAACCACACATATCGTGCAGGAAGGCGGACGCATCGGCGATTTCTACGGCTGGAAGAGTATCGGCATGAACGAGAAAGGCTCGTGGATTGTCGAAGGCGGCGAATACGGCGACAACAGCAGCCGTCAGGTAATCGGAAATGGCATCCCGACTATGAACGCAGCTTTCACTGCCAATTTCCGCTACCGCAATTTCGATTTGTCGTTTACCTTCCGGGGTGCTTTCGACTATCAGATTCTCAACCAGTACCGCATGCTTTGGGAAAACTTCGCCCGTGGTGCCGACCACAACTTCCCCAAATCGATTCTCCGCAATCCCTACAACCAGTATGTCGCCACCGCTCCTGCTTACGTAAGCTATTATGTGGAGGACGGCGATTTCGTGAAACTCGACAATGTCACACTCGGCTACAACCTTCGCTTCGACAATCCCAAGAATCCTGTGAAGACCATTCGTGTCTACGCTTCAGGCCTCAATCTCTGCACTTTCACCAATTACAAGGGCGTAGACCCCGAAGTAAACTTCAACGGTCTCACTCCCGGCATTGACTACACTTCGGGATATCCCACTACCCGTACTTTCACTCTTGGCGTTAAAATCGGTTTCTAATTGACTATATCATGAAAATACTACATATCATTTCCATTGCCTGCGGCCTGATGCTTTTTGCCGGCTGCACCAATCTCGACGAAGAAATCTACGACCAGCTCACCGCCGAGAAATACTTCGAGAACTTCTCGGAGGACGACATCCCTGGCGCTATCGGTGCCGTTTACTCCGATTTGCGCACTCTGTACAGCGGCAGCGGTGCCCACACAGGCGGATGCTGGCTCTACACAAGCGAGGAATCGGCCGACTCATGGATTACGCCCTCCCGTGGCGGTGCATGGTACGACGGCGGCATATATCAGCGACTCAACGAGCACAAATGGAAAATCGACGACCAGCATTTCCTCGGCAACTGGCGACGTGCATACTCTGGCATCAACACCTGCAATCGCCTCATTTATCAGTTTGAAAACGCCGCCATGGATGCCGACACCAAGAGCAAACTTATGGCCGAGCTCCACGTCGCTCGCGCTTTCTGGTACTACATCCTCTGCGATTTGTTCGGCAATGTCCCCATTGTCACGAAATATGACGTACCCGACGGCTGGCTGCCCGAGACCTCCACTCGTCAGGAAGTATTCGATTTCATCGTAAAGGAAATCACTGAAAACCGCGCACTCCTTTCTCAAAAAGGTTATTGCCGATGGGATTACTACGCTGCGACAACCCTTCTCGCCAAAGTATATCTTAACGGCGAGGCTTGGACTGGCAAGTCTTACTGGCAGGAAGTGGTCGACCTTTGCGACGAAATTATCAACTCAAAAAAATACTCGCTCGACAGCGACTACAAGCAGGTGTTTGTCACCGAAAATCAGAATTCTCCCGAAATCATCATGGCCGCTGCCAACGATGAGGTATACGACAGCGCTCCTTTCCTCATTCACCTCTGGAGCCACCACTGGAACTTCCGTTACCATCAGGACACCATCACTTTCTACTGGGGCGGCTGCTGCGCTTCGCCCGAACTGGCCAACAGCTACGACCCTGATGACCTCCGTTTCGGATACTCGTGGCTCGAAGGTCAGCTCTACGACAACACGGGCGAACTCACCGGCATCGCCGGCTCGCCAATCATGTGCGACCCCAAAGACCCCAAGGATGCGGGCAAACCTCTTGTATACACCCGCGCCGTCCCAATCTACAATCCCGGCAAGCCCGAATCACAGACCGGCGAGGGTACCGGCGTCCGCATGATTAAATACGAAATCAAGAAAAAAGCCCAGTGGGCACTCAGCAACGACTTCATCATCTTCCGCTACGCCGACGTCCTCTTCATGAAAGCCGAAGCCCTGTGGAACAAGAACGGCAAGGCAGCCGATGCCACCATCACCGGTCTCATCAACGATGTCCGCCGCCGCGCCTTCACCGACTTCAGCGGAGACAAAGTCCTTCAGCCCTCGCAGCTCGACCGCGACCGCTTCCTCAATGAATACGCATGGGAATTCTGTCAGGAAGGATACCGCCGTCAGCAACTCATCCGCTTCGGAGTATTCACTACCATGAAATGGTGGTGCCACGATGGAGTCGGAGAAGACGCTCACCTCAACGTTTTCCCCATTCCGAGAAACGAGATTCTCTCCAATCCCAAACTCAAACAGAATGATGGCTATCCAAGTCTCTGATTTAACATTTGGACACTATGAAAATATCGCGTTTTAACATTTCATTTTGCCTCGCGGCATGCATTATGGGTAGCATTTCCTGCAGTGAAGACCCTCTGGTACGCTACGTGCCCGACGAACCTGAGACGCCCGAAACACCCGAAACGCCTGTCACTCCCGAGGTTAATCACCTTATAATCTGCGATTTCGAGACAGAAGACCTCGGTTTCCGAACCAACGACAAACTCGAGTACTCAGTCATCGAAAACCCCGAAAAAAACGCCGCAAACCCCAGCGAACACTGCGGAAAAGTCGTTTCCGCAGGCGCGCAATGGGAGCTGATTTACAGCAAGGAACGTCTGCAACCCTTTGATTTCTCGAAAGATGGCTCTACATTCACAATGAAGGTGAATGCACCGAAACGCAACGGCAAAGTATATTTCAAACTCGAAGGAGCCGGCGTCGACGCGTGCGAAATCACGAACGTCACTACCACCAAAAACGGCACGTGGGAAACCCTCACATACGACTTCCACGACCGCCAACTGCCTGACGGTAAGTACAATAAGATTGTTCTTCTCTTCGATGCAGGCGAGACCGGCTCGGGCGAGACATGGCTCTTCGACGACATCTTCCAGCTCAAGGGCGAGAAAGACACCGACATCAAAGATAACCCTAACGCGGTCCCCGAAGGCATGGTTTCCTTCTGCGATTTTGAAAATAACACGCTGCAGTTCAATATAAACAGCTCCGACCTCCCGATGAAATATGAAATCATCGAGAATCCCTTCAAGGAAGGCTGCAACCTCAGCGACCATGTGGGCCACGTGGTTTCCGGCGGTCACCAGTGGGAACTTCTTTGGAGCGCTCAGTTCGAAAACCCGCTGATTTTCAGCAAGAGCACCGTATTTACAATGAAAGTGCGCTCACCCAAGAAAAACGGTAAAGTGTACTTCAAAGTCGAAGGCCCCGGCATGACGGCCTACGAAGTCACCGACGTAGTTGTGCCCAACGCCGACGAGTGGACCAATCTCGTCTTCGATTTCAAGAAATTCGACTTACCCGACGGCAAATACAGCAATTTCGTCATTCTCTTCGATGCCGGTGAGACCGGTGCCGACGAAGACTGGTACTTCGACGATATTTTCGGCCCCGACAACACCCCCGCAATGCTTATGCGCCGTCTCGGCACCGACCCAATCCTTACCTACGGCCCCACAGAGCCCAAATGGCGCATGGAGCACGTGGCCAACGCAGCCGTCATGACACCTTCCGAAAGCCCCGACAACAACTGGCGCATGTACGTACGAGGCAGCGGCTACAATGACGCAAACGAGTATCACGACCAGATAGGCATGTTCACACAGGACGCCTCCTCGTTCAATCCTATGGCACGTTGGAACGAGGAACCTCAGAATCCGGTCATACATCACAGCATAGCAGGCACTTGCGATGAGTTACATCTTCTCGACTGTGCTCCCGTCGTAGGAAAAGACGGCGTGGTCTACTTCTACTATCAGGCCGTACGCGGCACTCTCAATGCAAAACTCGGCTCTCTTGCTGTACGCAAATCCACCGACGGCGGAAAGACATTCTCAGAAGGCAAGATGCTCAAAGACGGTGTAGGATGCAGCGACGCAGTGTACTACAACGGCAAGTATTATATTTTCTACGGATACGGCTATGATAACGGCAAGCTGAAAGTAGACTGCGCCGTCACCGATAATCCTGAATCGCTCGATGCGGCTCAGGTCACCACAGTTCTCCAACCAGGCGGAGGCCCCGGCAACTTCGATGCGCTGAGCGTTAACGGCACACGTATATTCCGTCTCGACGGCATTGACAAATGGTTCATGGTCTATCAGGGCAGCGACAAAAACTTCGATTATCCCGCACGCTTCCATGTCGCCTACTCCGACGACCTTCTGTCGTGGACAAAAGTCGACAACTCTCAGCCGTTCTTCAACCGCGGCGAAGCTGGTGCATGGGACCAGGGTGCAATATGGTTCGGCGAGGTCTTCGAATACGACGGCACACTCTACATGTACTATGAGGGCTGGGGCAACAACAGCGCTGTAGCTGACCGTGATACGCCATACTTCAGCGGTGGACATTCCTCCACGGGCTGTGCTTCGGTCTCAAAGAACACCTTCCTCAAGTGGTGCGGTCTTAAATAAGATTGATTGGTTATGAAACGAGGAATATTCTTCTCGGGTGCTGTGGCGTTGCTGTGCATGAGTTGCACGCAGCGCCCGGCCTCCCCGGTTGTCATATGCGACTTCGATAACACCTGTCTGTCTCTATATTCGCCTGACAATGACTTGTTTTCCGTGCAGGAAGTCAACGGCAATCTTTGCGGATACGTCAAGAGCGTAGCGAATAGAACCGTAGTTGTTTCAAGTCCTGAGCTGGAAAAACCACTTGCACTCGACAGCGACGGTTCGAAATTCACCATGAGGGTAAGCGGCAGCCCGGATACTGCCGTAGTGACATTCCGGCTATGGGGGCCTCGGGTTCCGCTTGAAGGAATCCGTGACACATGCCTGTTGAAATCCGATGAGTGGACAGAAGTCTCCTTTGACTATTCCGACCGTATGCTCGCCGACGGTAAATTCAACCGCTTTGACATAACATTCAAAGTCATAGGCACGGACAGTACCGCTGTCATACGATTCGACGACCTCACTTGTACACAGGGCGATGCCAGACCTGATGTGATGCCCGAAGGACGCAGAAATTATTCTTCCTACGAGACCGGAAGACTTCACTTCAAGTCGGACGGAGCATCAGTCGATGTAGTGCCCAATCCGCTGAAAGACGGCATCAACCGCAGTTCTCTTGTAGCGCGCATCGGTATGGCGAAAGACTCAGCGAATGTATCAAGCGAGTATCTCTACGACCCCTTCATACTGTCGAAAGACAAGTCGTTTTCCGTCAAAGTATTTCCCCCTGAGTCCGGTGGAAAACTCACGATGAGCCTCACTGCTCCAGGTAAAGACACCGTACAGCTTGCAACCGTTGAGCTGCCCCAGACCCACGAATGGACAAAAGCAGAATACAGCTATGCAGGCAGGAATCTGCCCGACGGCATATACAATACCATAGTTCTCGGTTTTGAAGGCAAGGGACAATGGTATATCGACGATGTGGAGGGCCCCGACAACGCCCGTCCTTCGCTTATGAAACGCCTGAGTTCCAATCCCGTACTGACTTATGGCCCTGAATATCCTGTATGGCGCTGCGAGCACATCGCGAATGCAGCCATTCTTGAACCCGAACAGACCCCCGACGGCAAATGGCGCATGTACATCCGTGGCAGCGGCTACAATGACAAAGGCGAATATCACGACCAGATTTGCCTTTTCACACAGGACGCCGACAAATTCAATCCGGCCGGTCCATGGGACGAACATCCCAATGACCCGATTATCCATCACGGCGAACCGGGGACTTTCGACGAACTCCATCTGCTTGACTGTGCCCCGTGTGTCGGTGATGATGCCATATATTTCTACTATCACGGCGTGTCGGGAACGGTCGACAACAAGCATTCCTCTCTCGGCTGCCGTCGTTCAATCGACGACGGCGTAACCTTCTCTGAGGCCGTGATGCTCCGCGACCGCTGCGGTCCCAGCGATGCGATATATCTCAACGGAAAATATCATATATTCCACCTCTCCAGCAGAAAACATCTGCAAGGTATCTGCTACGAAATTACCGAGAATCCTCTGTCTTTGGAGAACTCTGTGGAAATCGAACTCATAACTTCAGGAAACAGCCCTGATAATTTTGATACGCGTTCAATCAACGGCGCCCGGATTTTCCGTCTTAAAGATGTCGGCAAATGGTTTATGACCTATCAGGGCAGCGACCGCAAGGTTGACTTCCCTCACCGCTTCCACGTAGCTTACTCCGATGACTTCGTACATTGGACAAAGGTACAGAATCCAGTACCATTCTTCCAGCGTGGCGAAGCCGGTACATGGGACCAGGGCGGTATATGGTATCCTGAATGCTTCGAGCACGACGGCAACGTATACATGTACTACGAAGGGTGGGGAACGGAATCGTATGTACCCGACCGCGATGCCGATTACTTCGCATGGGGACATTCATCCACCGGATGCGCATACACCTCGAAAGACGAATTCCTCAGGTGGTGCGGCCTGAAATAGTCCGTTTTCCTTCACATCGAGGCTGCCTAACCTTGGTTGTTAGACAGCCTCGACGCGCCTTCCTTATCGGATACGACTGCAGTGTTCCGCGTCTGCGTCAGGCCAACCACTGCATAGGGTGCGGAAGATGTGTGGAGCATTGTCCGCAGAACATCGACATTCCGGCACAGATGCAGAGAATCGACAACTTTGTCGAACAACTCAAACAGAATCCGCCGGTTTAACTGTCCATTCGGCTGACGGCATCGTCGCAGTTGCGGTCGTGGAACTGCTTGGGCGTACAGCCGTATTTGGCAGTGAAGACATTATAGAACGTGCTGCGGTGGTTGAATCCTGACTTGAACGCCACTTCTTCCATTGTCAGACGTGAATGTTTCAGCAGATATGCGGCTCGCTTGAGCCGCATATTTCGTATAATCGACGAAGGCGTGTCGGTGGTAATCCTGCTCACGAAGCGGTAGAGATTGCGCACCGTCATCCCCATCATCGAAGCGACCATTTCTGTCGAAAGTTCCGGATTACAAATGTTATCGGAGATTATAGAAGTCATTTTAGCAAGCATCTCTTTCTCCTCCTTGTGCATCACTACTCCGTCGACAAGTTCATAAGAACTGATTGAATCATCATAATAATCAAGAAGCACTTCGGAGCGGCGGAGCATACCGGAGACAACCGAGTGGAAATTATCTTCGTCATATGGCTTATACATGAATATGTCGGCTCCGGCATCGATGCTCTGACGGCGCACCTCGTCGCTATGGACCGACGATATGAGTATGAACGGAATATGCTCGGTATTCTTGCGTCCCTTGAGTTCGCGGCACAGTTCTATGCCGGTGCGGTCTTTGAGAAGCAAATCGGCTATGACAAGGTCAGGAAGACGCTGCCCTACTGATTCGATAGCATCAGCGACGCTGCCGCAGGCCACGACGTTGAACTCTCCGCGGAAAAGATTGCGGATATACCAGCACATTTCCCCGCTGTCGTCAACGAACAGAATAGTCCGAAGACGCTCGTTGAAAACGATAGTTTCGTCACCGAGGCTGTCTGCCGCCGGGAGCGGAGAACGGCCGACAGCAGTCTCCACAACCATAGCCGAAGTTGTATCGCTCACGGCCTCACGCGGAGGAAGACTCACTGTGATGCTCTGAGTTCCACTGTCTGTGACACAGTCGGTTACAGTTCCTTTGTTGTCGAGAATCCTGTTGCGGCATATTGCCATATCGAGGTCATCGAGCACTGCGCTCACATCGGCGGTATGGTCCTGGAGCCGGTCAAGCAGTTGTTGTTTGTTGTCATCACCGCTGAGATAGCCGGTATATACAGTTGCTCCATGAAGCGTGAAAGTTATCGTAAGTGCCTCATCGCTCCGCAACACACTCAGAACCAACTGCCCGCCTGCAGGGAGATGTTTTATGGCTACTGATGTTATGCCTGCGACAATTGCCTTAAGAGATTCTGCATCAGCCACCCACATAAGATTGTCGGCGCAGTCAAGCCTGAAATCCACCGAACGCATACGTGCAAGCGAACCAAAACGCTGCTCAACATCGCGTGCGAGTTCGGTTACGTTGAGCATCACCGGCAGGCCTTCACTCTGGCCCGAATCCACATTCCGGAAGCCTACAAGTTTCTGAGTAAGTTCCTTAAGCACAGATGCCTTATGGTAGATTATGCTGGCGAATTTACGGGTACGGTCATTGACCTCGGGGTCTGACGCGACGATTTTACCTGACCCACTGATAAGCATAAGCGGCTCGGCGAATTCGTTTGCAACACCCTGAAAGAAATCGAGTTTCGATTCGTACACTTCCTCTTTATGCCGCGCCTCCAAATCAGCCATTTTGCGGCGCTGACGCCAGCGGTATGCACGGACAAGGCCGAGAACGGCGGCGATTGCACAAAGTACATAGATAGTTTTTGCCCACCATGAGGCATACCACGGCGGTGTTATGAGAAGTCCTGCCTGATATACCGGGCTGATATAGTTGCCTTTACGGTAGCGGACCTCAAGATTGTAGGAACCGGGCGACATGCCGAGGAACGATATGAGGCGCCGGGTGCCGTTGTGCAGCCAGCCTGAGGAAACGTCTGGGATACGGTATTCAAAGAGATAATCGTCTGTGTTACTGTAATCAAGCACGTTGTATTTGATACCGAGATACGTTTCGTCGTGACTGAAAACAAGTTTGCCGTCACTATCGCTGTATTTCGAGAGGGCAAATTCCTTCCGTCCGTCATCTACGCACTCAAAAATCACCGGAAGATGCTCATCTGCAGCCTTATAGCCGGCATCGTCGGTCACGGATATGACAGCGTCGGTGCCACCGAAAAAGAATGTGCGTGTAGCGGCATCATAGTATCCGGCATTATCGCAGAATTCGGTGATACTTCCTCCGGACCAGGCAGTTACGTTTCCGCTTTCTATGTCGAGATGCAGCAGACCGTCGACCGATGCAAGCCACACACAGCGCTCGCCGTCGGTGACTATTGAGCGGATGCTTTTGTTGCCGGTGAGTTCGTGGCAGAGACGGCGTTTGTAAACCTTTCCCGAAATGTCCGTGGTGAGCTCAATCAGGCCGGCCGACGTTCCGACAAGCACTCGGTCAGGCACTTGCGTGCATATGGAGTGTACGTCGTTGACTGCAAGTTCACGGGGATAATCAAATAAAATGTTGCAGACTTCGCCTGTCATGAGGTCGAGACGATATACTCCGTTTTCCCTGTTTGCAAACCATAACCAGCGTTTCCCCTGTCGGCGGATTGTGAAAAACTGCGATGAACCATGCTCTGAAACGTTAATAAGCTCCTGAGTGACTGATTTTATGCGCAGTTCGGGTGAGGTGGTATCAAGGGTCACGCGAAAAAGTCCGTGCCAGTTTGAGACGGCCCAAAGGACAGAGTCGCTGACCTCGGCGACAGCATGGATGCATCGGAACTGCGGAGTACCGGGAACATCGAGACGCTTCACCCGGCGCTCGGCAAAAGAATAATAGCAAAGGCCATTGCCTTCGCCGCCGAGCCAAAGGACATCGTGGAACTGGCCGGGGATGATATTGAACACCATGTCATGGCTAAGGGCGCTGTTGGCAACAGTGTGCCGGCGCTGCACGGGCCGCCCCTCGGCATCACGGCTCAGCTGATAAAGGCCGTCGCCTTTCGTGCCAATCCAGTAATCGCCGTTCTTATCCTGAAACAGAGCCCTTGCCTGCTTGCTGATGTTGAGGTCCGGAAAATCTCTGAAAAAATTGCCGTCGAAGTCAAACGGACCGCTGCAGTAGGTGTAGATGCCTCCGCCGTCCGTAGCAGCCCAAAGCACGTGCTGGTTGCTGTCGTAACACAAATCAAAGACGCCGAAAGGAATGTCGAGCAGCCGCACGTCGCCGGTCGCAGGGGTTACCATCACGGCTCCTTCGCTTTTGAATCCGACGACGATGCGGTCATCTGCACAGACAAGGCCACCTATAAGGCCGCGCATATGCGACGGAGGATTGATGCCACAGACAAATTTCAGTTCGCGCAGATTTGCGTCGAGCATATAAATAGCGTAGTTCTCGTCGACGATATAAAAGCCGCCGCCGGCTGCCTTGCACATATACTTAACGGACGTATTGAAAGGAAGAGTATCCTCATGTATGAACCGCCGCTCGCCCGATTTTTCGGGACTATAAGAAAACGTCAGCAAATCGTGCGGACGTGCCACAAGCAGACGCTCATTGCCGTCAAATGCAAAACATACAACATCGGAGTACTTTACTCCCGGCAGTTCGGCCGCTATGAATTTCCGTTCCTTGCTGTCATAATAATAGAAAGTGCCGTTTGCCTCCATTGCCACAGCCATACCCGACGGCGACACGGCGCTCTTATATGAGCCGTTGACCTCGGGATGATGCTCGGCTTTCATTGTGGCCGGATTGAAGCGGTCATAACCGTAATTTGAGTGGACCCAAAGAGCACCGTCGTCCGACTCGTGTATTTTCTCAATAAGAAAACCCGAGATTTCGCCTGTATCTCCGAATCCCGAGCGGAAGACATCAATGTCGTATCCGCGATGCCTGTTCAATCCCTCGTATGTGCCGGCCCACATATAACCCGAGCGGTCCTGATGCAGGCAGAACACCGACATGGACGAAAGCCCCTCACGGCTCGTGATTATATGCATCGTTTCGGCACGGCTGCCTGAGACAGCTGTCACAAACAGCAACAAAACGAGTGCCGCATACCGGATATGATGTCCTGAAATTTTCATGGTGCGTGATAATGAGATGTACAAAGGTAGAAATAAAAATCAGAAATTAAACACAGAAAGCCAACAAATTACAAATTTGGACAACCTTGTCACAAATCTGGACATGCGGCAAAAACAAGTCGGAATATCTTTGCATTGTAAACAACACCTCTTATCTAAACCAAATTTCAATACAATCATATGAGACATCTTTTATTTGCTACATTATGCTTCTGCAGTCTCGGCGTTTTTGCCGGACAGCGCTACTATGTGGCACCCGAAAGCCGCGGTGACGGAAGCGGTCTGTCGTGGGATGATGCTTCCGACCGGCTGTACTCCATAATCGAAGACGCACAACCGGGCGACATCATCTACGTGGCACAGGGCCGCTACTACGGAGGCTTCACAGTGAAGAATGGAGTGACGGTGCTCGGCGGCTACACTGTCGGCGATGACGCACCCGAAAGCCGTGTACTGCCCGAAGAGAATACCGACAGAGGTTCTATCCTCGACGGCTGCAACAAATACAGGGTAATTACACAGACATCGGCGCTCGACACACCGGCGATATTCGACGGCTTCGTAATTGAAAACGGCAGCGCCACGAGCGGTGCCGGCGCTCTGATTATGGACGGATGCACGCTCAAGAACTGTCTGGTGCGCAACTGCGCCAGCGGTCTGCCTGCTGTGGGCGAATATATCGACAAGGCCAAAGGCGTTGTCATTGGCGCCGACAAGACTTCAAACACAATCGATGTTGTCTCCACAACCTTTGCAAGCAAATTATGCCAATACGAACGAGCACAGTACTTCGCCGGCAATGCCAATACTCCCGGAAACGCCCGCTGGCGCATTCCGACTGCTGAAGACATGCGTGCGATGCTCAGCTATCCGGCAAACGAAATCATCGGCTCGGCTTTAAAGACAAACGGATGCAAGGATTTCGGCACCTCGAAAATATGGACCGCAACAGAGACAGAATCCGCCGGGCTCGAAGGACGATATGTAGCCGACCTCCGGACAGGCGAACTCATGCCGATGAACCGCTGGCAATACTGCCGCGTGCTTCCGGCAGGCAGTTATACCGAATCTGTCGGACGCACTGTCGGGGGCGGAATCAAGGCCTCTGGCAAAGCCACAATCAGCAACTGCACCGTCACTGGAAATAAAGCTACCCTCGGTTCGGGCATACATGCACGCAACGGCGTATACATATATAATACAACTGTACACGGAAATGTGTCGGACAATCAATTGAACACCGACGACAGCGTGATAATCGAGGAAGAGACCGGCATCAACGGCATCAACGCCGACAGCAGCATCAGCCCGATAGCCGGCAACATCGTCGCCGCAGGCTCCGACATAGAGATTACCTCGCCCGGCTTTACATCATATGCCATTCACTCAGTCTCGGGACAGCTCATCGACGCAGGCAGCATAGGCGAAAACGGCGCAGTCACCGCACCTCAGGCGCGTGGCATGTATATGCTCTCACTCTCCGATTCCAACAGAACTTCAACGGTCAAAATCATAGTAAAATGAACAGATATATCCGCATACTGCCTCTGGCAGCCTCACTGCTGACCTATACAGCCGCTCTCGGAGCCGAAGCTGTCATCAGTTCAGACATCTTAGACAAATCTGCTTCGTGGGTACTGGAGAATGACGCTCTGCGCTTCACCGTCCGCTGGACAGCAGACAACGGCATTGAGCTTACGGAATTCCGCAACAAAACAGCAGGCACCGAAGTAACAGGCACAGGCAACGTACTTTTCGACTATCAGGGCAAATATCTCTCCAATGAAGCGGGCAACGCCTCGCGCGACTTCCATTATACGGCCTCGGAAGGCGGCTGGGAACTTGTCGGCTATGACGAGCAGACGATAGCCATGTCCTCGTCTCTGTCGGGCACAAACGTGGGCCGCGAACTGATAGTGTCGGTCAGCAAAGACGACATGCAAGCCAATCTGCACTTCGAGCTGTACAACGACAACGGCGGTCTCCGCTATCAGGCATTTATCAAGAATCTGTCGGAAACCGACAATCTGCTCATTGAGCGCTCCGACGTGCTTTCGCTCGACATACCGCAGACCGCGCATAATCTGCACTATGTACTCAATAGCAAGTGGTTCAGCACGACAGGCAATATGGAAGAGGCTTCAATGACAGGCAACGCCAACGATGTGGCAAAGTGCTTCATTTGCCTGAATGATGACAGAACAGGCTGGTACATGGCTCCCGAAACCAACTGGAAGACACAGTACGGACCCGAAGAACAGGGCAAGAAAGAGACACCGTCGTATTACTATCAGCTGCGCCCCTTCGCCACTATGACGGCATGGGCTGCCTCATCGCCCGGACACGTGAAAGTGCTCACAAGCCCCGAGTCGCTGCAGCTCAACCTCTTCCCGGGCGAAGAATTTGAGTACATCGCAGTCAACCTCACGGCATTCAAGGGCGACATCATCGACGGCAAAATGGCCGTGGAGAATCACTTCCGCCGCCGCTTCCATTTCCACGACACCGCCACATCGATGATGGTCAACGACTGGGAATGGTTCCGCAACGGCTACCGCACCGAGGAATATCTGCTCGGAACAGTCGTCCCGAAAGCGGTGCGCGCCGGCTACGACATGCTTCTCATAGACGACGGCTGGAACAACTCGACCTCCGACGGCAAATGGATAACCGAAGACGGCCTCACACGAGACCCGATTGAGTCGAATGTTCCCGGCATTCCCGATATGGCCGATTTCTCGGCAAAACTGCGTGCCGCCGGCCTGCGCCTCGGACTATGGTATTCAAATTCGGGCGGCGGCCACAACAACGGCAACGACCTCGCCGACCCCGAGGTGATAGCAGCCAAGAAGACAAAAATAGAAACCATGATTGACAGCTACGGGCTGACGCATCAGGCCGTCGACCTAACGCAGTACTGGCAGAACCTCTCCGAAACAGCATACTCGCATCCGTCGGACAATGTTTACCGCAAGAACGTGCTGACACGCAACATGATGAATGAGATTGTCGATGCCAATCCGTCGTTTGAAATCAAAGTGACGAGCGAGCTCGACCTTTATCCCAATCCCGGCGACCGCATGACCGAACTCATACACCTTCCCAACAACGGATGGATGACAATCACCGGCAACGACAAGCCGATTGAAGCCATGGGTATTTTCTTCGGTCACCTTCCGCTGAATGCCGTGTATCTCGGCTCCGGCGGCGACCCTGCCGAAACCACCGACGTGATATACGCCGCACTGAGCGGCCGAGACGTAAAAGCATACACCTTCCCCGATAAATGGAGCGATAAAGGCATTGAGCTGACAGGCAAAATCAACCGCTGGCGCAAGAATCCGCGTGTAACGGCAGTCGCTTCGCAGACCGTTCACCCTGTATGGCTCGGCACCGGCTGCACCTCGGCCGACGCTTCGCAGTGGAAGCCTCAGGAAGGACCGTACGTGTGGATGTATATGGACGATAGCAAACGCGAGAACGCCCTTATATTCGCAACAAGCGGCGGGCGCAGTGTGGGGCAGACCTCAGCCAACTACCCTCTCCGCTGGCTCGACCCCGATGCAGACTATATCGTTGAAGACGTGACGCTTGACGACACCGGAATATTCACTTATGCTTTCAAAGGACGCTACAAAGGCCGTGAGCTGAACGAGAACGGCCTGAAGATAGATTTGTCGGAAAACACATCGCAGGCCAAGGCATACTGGGTGACAGCCGCCAAAGGCGACGGACGGCAGATAATTTTCGCCGACGAGAATGTGACGGAATGTGCGATATCCGAAGCTAATGGCAAGGCTACGGTCGAAGCAACAGGCACACCCTCGGCTTCCGGAAAAGTGATAGTGTACGGCCACGGCACTACAATGACATGCGACATAACATTCGACAGCGAAGGCCACGGCTCGGCCGACATCACCGACATACACAACAACGACATCGCTTATCCCGGCAAAGAACTCAAGACCGTACGCATCGAGCTTGAAGACTACAACCAGTCGGTAAGCAAATCGAACGAGGGTATAAAGATGAACCGCTTCGACAACGGCAATCCCGACAGCGAGCACGGCTACAGCTCCGTGGCAATCATGACAACTATAGGTGACTACGTTACATACCGTCTGCCGTCCCTGATTCCGGCCGAATACAAAGTGACACTCAACTACAAGCTCTCGACAGCCAACCGCGGCAAAGCTCAGTTCTACATCAACGGCACAGCAATCGGCGACCCTGTAGATGAATCGACAACCGGCAACGAGCGCATGGTCACAGTAGACCTCGGCACCTACAAAGTGACAAACTCCGAACCCATTGAGCTCAAAATGGAACTCGTAGGCGGCGGAATGTATATCGGAGCAAACTACATAGTTTTCACCCCTTGCAATCAGCCCGAGACCGTTCGCATGGAACTTGAAGACTATAACGGCGGCGTAGAGAAATCGGCTGACGGCATAAAAATGAACAGCTTCGACAACGGCAACCCTGACAGCGAGCACGGCTTCAGCTCTGTAGCAATCAT
>CAJUKF010000025.1:0-7325 GCA_910587355.1 uncultured Muribaculaceae bacterium | reverse complement strand
GCTTCGACAACGGCAACCCTGACAGCGAGCACGGCTTCAGCTCTGTAGCAATCATGACAGCCACAGGCGACTATGTAGTCTACACCCTCCCGGCGCTGAAGCCGGCAAGCTACAAGGTGACACTCAACTACAAACTCTCGCAGAGCAACCGCGGCATAGCCCAGTTCTACATCAACGGCAAACCTATCGGCGAGCCGATTAACGAATCGACCACCGGCGCCGAACGCATGGTGACAGCAGAACTCGGTACCATTGAAGTAAGCGATTCAGAACCCATAAAGCTCAAAATGGAGCATAAAGGCGGCGGAATGTATATCGGAGCGAATTACATAGTATTCACACCCGTAAGCGAATAATCAAAGACAGAATAACCAAATCATACATCACTATGAATTACAAATCAATCATTACAAGTCTGAGTATAGGGCTTGCGCTGACGGCCAACGCCGCCACAATCAGTCCTTTCGACTGGACAGACCTGTGCTCGGAAATGACATCGCCGGTGTTTGACAGCAATCAGCTGGCACTGCTGACCGACAACAACGAGAAGACAGAAGTCGTGACAGAGCTTTCCGAGCCGGCAACTGTCACTTTCACAATTCGAGAAAACTTGAAATTGTCGAACTACACAATCACAGGCGACAATTCCACGGTAAACGGCCCGAAATCATGGGTGGTCGAAGGCTCGGCCGACGGCACGCAATGGACAAAAATCCAGGAGCAGTCGAATAAAACCTACAATGAGCCGTACTGGACACACAACCACAGTCTTATTCCGGGCTCTGACCGCGACAACATGCCTTCGTACAAATATATCCGGTTCACTTTCCCTGCAGGAAAGTTCGGTCTTTCCGAAATCCAGCTTTTCGGCTTTTTCGGCAACCTGATTCAAGGCATCACAGCCAACGGCGGTGTGCTAAGGGCAGAGCGTCAGGGAAACACATCATGGGGAGAACTCTATATAAATCTCACCAACGACAAAATTTCCAAAAAATACGGTGTAGACGGCACTAAGAACCTTTGGGTCGAATACGTATCTCCTAAAATGGTACGTCCCGAATCATACGCCATAACAAGTTGCGTAGCAAATAATGAACGTGACCCGAAATCATGGCGTTTCGAAGGCTTCAATGAGAAGACTTTCTCCTGGGAAACAATCGACGAACAGAGCAACTTCATATTCACACAGCGTTTCAGCACGATAATCTTCCCTGTGAATACCGAAAAACAGTACTGCCGTTTCCGCTTGTCCATAACCAATACCAACGGCGGTAACTATACACAGTTCTGCAAGTGGCACATCTTCGGCACCGAGACCTCCGAAGCCCGTACACGCGTGGCCTGTGTGGGCAACAGCATCACCGAGAACACCGCACTCGGCGAAGCCGACAAATATCCCTCGCAGCTCGGCGCAATTCTCGGCAGCGACTATCAGGTGCTCAACTACGACATCAGCGAGCGCACACTGCTTAAGAACGGCAACAAGCCTTATGTAAACGAGTGGAAATACAATGAAGTACTCGGCTGGAAACCCAATGTCGTAGTCATCGACCTCGGCACCAACGACTCGAAAGAATCGAACTGGACACATAAGGATGAATTCGTGAGCAACTACAAAGAGCTGATTGAATCATTCCAGAATCTCGAAAGCCACCCGACAGTTTTCATATGCAAACCCCTGCCCGCGTATGACAACAACATGAGCATACGCGGCGACGTGATTCGCGACGAAATCTGTCCGCTGATTGACGAAGTTGCCGCACAGACCGGTGCTAAAGTGATTGACCTTTTCGGAGCACTTTCAGGCAATGAATCTTTGCTCTATGACGGCGTTCATCCCAACGCATCGGGTGCATCAATCATGGCAAAAGTAGTTGCGAACGCTATTAATCCTGCCATTGAAGTCCCCGGCGACATGTATCTCACTCTCGCAGTTTTCGACTGGACCGACCGCGGCATGATGTCGGGCGATGCAGAAGCGCTCGCCGATAACAGTGCAGACACCGACTGCAACATAACCGCAGCAAACGGCACAGCCGAAGCATCCATAATGCTCGAAGAAGGCGTGAAACTCACCGGCTACTCCGTAACATCGGGAGCCAATCCCTCCGCGGCCCCCGCAGCATGGACACTGCAAGGCTCGAACGACGGCACCGAGTGGACTGTCATTGACACACGCACGGGAGAGAAATTCTACCACAGGGCAGAAACGCATCTGTATACCATTTCACTTCCAGACGACCGCAACACCCTCCCCTCTTACACTCAGTACCGCCTTGTGATGACACCGGCCGACGGACAGCAGGCGGTGAATCTCTCGGAGTGGCAGCTTCTCGGTTTCCCAGAAAATATTGTGACCGAAATCACCGGCAACGGCGGTGTAATCACCGGCGAGCATCCCGGATTCAACATGAACGGATACGTGGAAATTGTTGAACAGCTCATAAACAATGATATCAACAATAAGTATTGCGCAAGCGGCTGCTACACCGGTTGGATTGAATACCAGTCAATGGAGAAAATCAAGCTCACAGGCTACTCGCTCATCTCGGCCAAAGACCTGCCGAACCGCAACCCCAAGAGCTGGAAACTCGAGGGTTACAACGCCGACAATGACACATGGGAAACACTCGACGAGCGCACCGACTGCGAATTTCTTGTCAACCACCACACTCTGCGCTTCGACATCAATCCCGACAAGGCTTATGAGCGCATCCGCCTGAACATCACCGCCAACAAGGGCGAAGTGAACATGCAGTTCGCCAAATGGCAGCTCTTCGGCACAACAGAAGGAGAACGCAAAATCAAAGTGGCCTGCACCGGCAACAGTATCACAGCAAACGCACGTCTCGAAGAACAGGACCGCTATCCGTCGATTCTGCAGCGTCTCTTAGGCGATAATTATTACGTACAGAACTTCGGAGAAGGGGGCGCAACAATGATTAAAGGCTCGACCCATCCCTACTGGGACCAACAGCAGTACAAATCGGCGCTCAAATTCGTTCCCGACGTACTCGTAGCCAAATTCGGCACAAACGACTCCAATCCCGACAACTGGAAGAAGAAAGACCAGTTCGTAGCCGACTATGTAGAGTATATCAACTCTTTCAAGGCCGTCAACCCAAATGTAAAAGTGATACTCTGCTATCCTATCACTTCATGGAACAGCACAATGCCTATTGTTGACGAGACCGTGACATCCGAAGTAATACCGATGATAGATGAAGTCGCCCGTCAGACAGGCGCAACTGTAGTCGACCTTCACACACCAACCGAGGGTAAAGTATATCTAACTTACGATTATGTTCACCCGTGGACTGAAGGCACAACTCTCATGGCCCGCCATATAGCACCGGCTATCGACCCTAACGTAGAACTTCCCGAGACAGAATCCGGTTTCTGGCAGCGTGTCGAAGAATTCGACCGCACTGACCGAGCCGTGACTTCTGCCATCACTTACACAGCAAACGACCTTACGGCCCTATTCGACAACGATGTATATACCGAAGCTGATTTGGGCAATATGACTGAAAACGGCATTGGTGTAGAATTCGAGCTTCCCGAGAATTTCCGCACCACCGGCTATGCAATCACATGGGGTGACGCCGACCCGACAAACGCTCCCACATCGTGGACACTTCAGGTATCGGCCGACGGCTCGGAGTGGAAAGACCTCGACAGTCGCAGCAATCAGGTCTTCCTCTCGCGTCTCGAAACCAACATGTACCAAATCAGCATTGCAGACAATAAATCGAAGAACGCCGTACTGATACCCACCGGCAAGTATTTCAGACTGACGCTCAAAGGCAATACCGGCAACACAGGCAACGTGACTCTCGCCGAACTCCAGCTTTTCGGCGCAAACGAAAAACTGGCTACCGAAGTGACAGGCAATGGCGGTAAAATCACTAACCAGTACGATGGCTTCAACAGCAACGGGTATGTGGAGACAGTCGACAAACTGATTAACGATGACATCACCTCGAAATACTGCGTCACAGGACATAAGAGCTTCTGGGTGCAGTATGAATCACCGCGTCCTGTCGTGATTGACCGCTACTCAATTACCAACGCATTCGACGACATCACACGCAACCCGAAATCGTGGGACCTTCAGGGCTCTAACGACGGTGTCAACTGGGAAACACTCGACAGCCGCGACGACCAGTCGTTCATGGTTCGCCTCAACACAGTCGAGTATCCTGTGACAACCGATAAGTCATATACTCACTACCGTCTCAACGTACGTGACAACAACGGCAGCAACGAAACCCAACTGGCCAAATGGCAACTCTTCGAAAAGAAAACACCTACCGGAGTTGAACAGATTGAAACAGAAGACAAACAAGTCGAATCTTTGTACAATCTGTGTGGATTGCCCGTTGACCGAACATATAAAGGAATTGTAATAAGCAAAGGTCAAAAGCGTATGGCAAAATAATCAGAACGGGGTCGCATCAGATGCGGCCCCGTTTTATTCATATCGCATTCTCCAGTTCCAGCAGAAACTGTTTTGTCTTAATCCCACCTCCGTAACCGGTCAGCGTATGGTCGCTGCCAATCACGCGGTGGCAAGGTGCGAATATAGATATCGCGTTCGCGCCATTGGCGTTAGCCACCGCACGCACGGCTTTCGGCATACCAATCAGCCTCGCTATTCCCGCATATGAGACTGTCTTGCCGAAGGGTATCGTGCGAAGAGCGTTCCATATTTTTTTCTGAAATTCAGTGCCGACAAACAACAAAGGAATATCGAATTCCTCACGCTTGCCTGCAAAATACTCATTAAGCTCACTGACAGCCTTCTCTATAACCGGTGACGTGCCGCTGACAAACCCGGCATCAAGCACAAGACGCAATCTGTTGGCAACCTGATTACGATGCCGCTCTGTCTGCCAGTCGCAAAGACACAGCTTGTCACCCAAAGAGCCGAGCAAAAGAGTACCGCACGGTGATTCATACAGATATGTGATGATTGTGTCCTTTTCTCTCATATAATTTCATTAGTGTCCACTAAAAAATCATAAGATTTCTTTGAAATTATTGAAATTCAACTTGTTGCAATGGATTTTAAGGTGCGACGATTTGAAATTAACTTTGCAGTCTGAATCAGGCTGTTATGTTAAAAGACAAGTACGTTTTTGCCCAATTAGTCAAGTTTCTTGACAATGACAAGTTTCGTCACATCGTAGATAAATATGATGGAGACAAGTATGTAAAGAGTTATACTTGTTGGAATCAACTACTTACGATGATGTTCGGGCAACTTTCCAATCGCGAGAGTCTTCGTGACCTCATCGTTGCTTTGGAAGCCCATGCCGGTAAGGTCTATCACCTCGGAATCGGGAAGTCCGTGACCCGGAGCAATCTTAGCAAGGCTAACGAGCAGCGGGATTACCGCATCTTTGAGGAGTTCGCCTTCTTCATGATTGCCGAGGCCCGAAGGCGACGGATACAGAAAATCTCCGAACTTGACGGTCATGTCTACGCCTTTGATTCAACCACGACTGACCTCTGTCTGTCGGTGTTCGAGTGGGCGAAGTTCCGCAGGCATAAGGGTGGCATCAAGATGCACACGCTTTATGACGTTGAGGCACAAGTACCTGCTTTCGTGCATATTACCCAAGCTAAAGTACATGATTCAAAGGCTATGCCGGAGATTCCGTATGAGAAGGGAGCGCATTACATCTTCGACCGCGGCTATAACGATTTTGGCAATCTATACACCATCAACCGCATCGAAGCATTCTTCGTCGTCAGGGCGAAAACCAATGTCCGCTTCTAGCCTGAGACTTGGAAACGGAGGCTTCCGCCAAACGTGGTTTCTGATGCAATCGGTTACTTCTCGGTTTATAAAAGCGCGAAGGATTACCCGGAGAAACTTCGGAAGGTGGTCTGTATTGACCCACAAGACGGTACTAGATACATCTTTCTGACAAACAATCTGACTGCGTCTGCCGAGACAATCGCCGAGCTGTACCGCAACCGCTGGAGCGTGGAACTGTTCTTCAAATGGATTAAACAGAACCTGCGCATCAAGAAGTTCTGGGGAACATCAGAGAATGCCGTCCGCATCCAAATCTATTGTGCCATAATTACTTATTGCCTTGTGGCAATAGTGCGGCACGATGTGAGACTGGAGGAAGCATCTACGAAGTCCTTCAGATTCTCGGAATCTCGCTGACGGACATGACCAGTTTGCGAGACCTCTTCGACAAATCGAATTTCAAAAATGTCAATGTTCTCTCTGATTCAAGTGAACCGAATTTATTTAATTTTTAACCCCGTCCATTTTTAGTGGACAGTAATGATAATATTTTATTTTTATCATGCTTTAACATTAACTATCCAACCGCGCTTTTTCCCTTCAGGTCGAGTGATATAACCTTTTTCGGCAAGGTTATCAACTTGCTTTTGGATAGCGGAACGACTTATGGCGAGAGTTGTTGAGATTATAGTGAGGGAGGCTTTCGGATCAGATTGAAGGACGCGGAGAATACGAGCGGGAGTGGGTGTAGAGAAACGAACGATTTCACCCTCGTACCACCACATCGTTTCTCTGTCGCCTGACAAGAATTCAAGCATTGACGAAATGTCGGCTGTTAAGGCGGATTCCATGTATTCCACGAATGGAACTATGGACTTCAAAGAAGCGTGTGCACCATCGGCCGGTATTGGACCGACTGCAGCATCGGCAAGTCCCAACGCGTTGAGATACGCTTTCTTATTCTTGCTGCGGATAACCATCATGGGCCATTTGTGACGGCGCAAGATGAAATTAACCATCAGTCGTGCTATACGGCCGTTACCATCCTCAAACGGGTGAATACGGATATAACGATAATGGAATAGTGTTGCCAGTTGAATAGGGGTTAGAGAGCCTTCCGATACGGCATTATTGTACCACTGCACTAAATCAGCCATCAAAGCCGGAGTTTCTTCTGGTGAGGCATATTCAAACCGCTCTCCTGTTGGGGTAATAACAGAATTAGGCCGTGTTTTGTAGCGTCCGGCATGAACGGTGTAACTTGTGGTTTCACCACCGGGCAGCTGACGATAGACCTTATAATCTTCACGCATCATCACCTGATGAACCTGTCGAATAAATGTTTCAGTCAAGGGCTCATCTGTATCAGCTTCCTGCTCGACCATATTCAGGCAGATATTATGAGCTTTCATCTCCTCAAGGTCTTTCATCTTGGCAGAGCCTATCACTTCTCCGAGAAGAAGAAGCACCTCTGTTTGACCGTAAGTGAGAGTGTTGCCCTCGATGTGGTTACTGTTATAATTGAAGTCGAGCATAAACTTCCGTTTCAACCGTTTTT
>CAJUKF010000024.1 GCA_910587355.1 uncultured Muribaculaceae bacterium | reverse complement strand
GTTCATGGGAGATATTACCTCTCATGATGAAATAACGTTTTAGAGGAAAGTTACATATTTTCATTAACATAGAGCATATTCCCTTGAAAATTCATATCTTGCGCTGCTCCAAACCGAAAAATTACGAAAATCTGAGTAAAATCATGCCTATTATATCAGAGGTCCCTGCTTAAGACTCCATTCGCAGAACAGAAATTATTGAAATAATTAAAGGTATTTTAAATCAATGATTGGCCGGATTTAAGAGACTGGAGAGTGACAGTGAGCCGATATGAGGAGACTGACAAAGTAACGGTGATTAGGCCAACCATAAACCATGTGACAACCGACAGGATGTCGGAGACATTCGCAATACTCGGAAAGACCGTCGGAATATGTGCTGCGACAGCTAAAAGAAAAGCTGAAACATAAGGCATGACGAGCATGAACACGACACCGGCAACGAAACCGATAACTGCAGCTACGGCCACCGCAATTCTATTCTGACGTCGTGCAATTTCCTGCTGACGCCTCAGGAATTCCACTTTCTTCATGTTGGCGAGCAGCGTGTCCATAAACCGCGAATCAGACGAGAGCTCGGGTTGAAAGGATTGAAATAACTTCTGCAGGTCTTTATCTTCCATAGTCGCGTGTATCGGAGTTAAGTAAATCGCGCAGATGGTTTCTGCCACGGGAAAGGTGTTGTTTTACGGCATCGGCCGAAACGGACTGAATTTCGGCAATTTCCTTGATTGAATATCCTTGCAGATAATAGAGAAGGACGGAGGTTCGCTCTTTCGGAGGCAAATTGTTGAGGGCGGCATACAATGCCTGATAGCGGAAGGCGCCGTCGGCGATGTCGGCCGACTTTAAGTCTGAGGCCTCTTCGTAGTCGACGGTGATTCTTTTCGACCGCTTTTCATCGAGAAACGAGTTATATGCGATTCTGAAAATCCAGGCACTGAATTTTCGGGAATCAGAAAGCGTATTGCAGGAAAGATATGCTTTTATACAGGCCTCCTGAGCAATGTCGTCGGCAAGCTGGGTATCGCCGCAGCAGAGAGCCACCAAAAACCGCCGCAGCGGTTTCTGAGTGGCTTCAACATGCGATATGAATTGCTCTGAGGTCATTCTTCATTGCCAGCGCAAGATACTTGCTTGCGTGTGACGAAGTAAACGATAAGAAAGCTTATGCCTATGGCGAGCGAGACACCCCCTATAATGCCGGAGGCTTCAATAGAATCCAAAAATGAAGTATCGGCATCATGAGAGAAGTACTGGACGAGGGCAAAAATCTCGCAGGCCACACCAATGAGGGTGAAAATACAACCTTTGAGCAGACGGCCGTTGAGGATTTCTTTGGCAGTCTTGCGCGGTTTGGCGAGTGCTTCGGCGAGTTTGTCGGCATCGATGTCGTTGTTGGCTTCGATAGCCTTGATGAGCACCTGAGTGCGCTTGTTGTCGTTATTGACTCTTTCCCAGTAAATAATAGCCACAATGGCAACGGGGAGAACTACACATATGAAAATCGGTACGAGGATACCTTCCATTTTTTAAATTGTTTTTAATTGTTACTAATGTCGTTTCTGAGGCGTCTCACATAGAAGACTTATGCTGCCTTCAAAAGGTGACATCAACGGGAAAATTTTTTGCAAAAGTAGTGAGAAAAAGCAGAGGTACAAAGAAATGAGTTATAACGATTTTAAAGTCTTTTAAGGACGACAAGGTGCTTAAGGACTTGTGCAAGAGAATGATTGTTGCCGTCTTCAAAAGGTGTTTTAATTAAAATGAATATACGGTAGTGACCAACATTTCTTAACTTTTTCGATTTTGCGCTTATTTTATAGAGGAAAATGGATAACTTTGCAGCGGAAAATCAATAGGTATATAAACAAAATGATATTACAATTCGGCGTTTTGCTTGCATTTCTTGCAGCAGGCGAACTACTGGTCAGATTCACGGGCATTCCGGTCCCTTCAAGCATTATCGGTATGGTACTGTTGTGCGCCTCGCTCAAACTGGGTATCGTAAAACTAAAATGGGTGGAAAAGCTATCAGGTTTCCTTGTACATAATCTCGGCTTCTTTTTTGTGCCTGCCGGTATCGGTCTGATGAACTGTCTCGGACTTGTTGCCGACCAGTTAGTTCCCATTGTCTGTGCAACCGTGATAAGCACAGTTATAATCATTGCAGTCACAGGCTGGGTTCATCAGTTCACACGCTCTGCATCGTCCAAGATGGCTCAGAAAATGGCAAAGGAGGCTCAATAATGGATTTTTTGCAAAACAAATTTTTTCTCTTAGCACTCACTTTCGGTTTCTATCTCTTAGCACAGTTACTTCAGCGGCGCACCGGCATCAAGTTGCTAAATCCTATTCTGATTGCCATTGCCGCAATGATTTCTTTTCTAATGCTATTTGATATTGACTACGACACCTATAAGCAAGGAGGCGATTACATCGATTTCTGGCTAAAGCCTGCCGTGGTAGCACTCGGCGTCCCTCTATACAAACAGCTATCGACAATAAAACGTCAGCTTCTTCCGCTTCTGCTGTCCGAACTTGCCGGCTGTGTGGCAGGAGTAGTGAGCGTGGTGCTTCTTGCCGATATGTTCGGTGCCTCTCGCGAGATAGTGGTATCTCTTGCACCCAAGGCTGTTACCACACCCATAGCTATGGAAATTTCAAGTGCCATGGGAGGTATTGCGCCACTAACGGCTGCAGTAGTCGTAGCTACCGGAATTTTTGGCGGCATGACAGGGTTTAAAATAGTAAAAATGAGCCATATTCATTCGCCCATTGCAGAAGGTCTGTCAATCGGCACTGCGGCTCATGCCGTCGGCACTTCTGCCGCAATGGAACGTAGTGAACGTTATGGAGCATTTTCGTCCATTGGCCTGACGCTCAACGGTCTCTTCACCGCCCTCCTTGCTCCTATGATTCTGGAACTTCTCGGATATTCCGTATAGAATACAATTTAAGAACGATAAGGTGCTTCCGGCATCGGGATAATGCCTGTGCCGGAAGCACTGATTTTCAGGAGAAATACAACAGGGGGAAGGGCCAACATTTCTTAACTTTTTCGTTTTTGTGCTTACTTTGTTATATAAAGGAAAATGAGTAACTTTGTAAGTTAATACGGATTATTTACATGGATTTCGAACTACACTCACAATACAAGCCTACCGGCGACCAGCCGGAGGCCATTCGTCAGCTTGTGGAGGGCGTCAACGAAGGACGCGAGGCCCAGACACTGCTCGGTGTCACGGGTTCAGGCAAGACGTTCACCATGGCGAATGTAATCAAGGAGGTGAAAAAGCCCACGCTGATTCTGAGCCACAACAAAACCCTTGCGGCCCAGCTCTACAGCGAGTTCAAGCAGTTTTTCCCCGAGAATGCGGTGCAGTATTTCGTATCCTACTATGACTATTATCAGCCCGAAGCGTATATTCCGTCGGTAGACAAATATATCGAAAAGGATTTGATGATAAACAACGAAATCGACCGTCTGCGGCTGGCAACGACCTCGGCCCTGCTCTCGGGGCGACGCGATGTTGTGGTCGTCTCATCGGTTTCGTGCCTCTACGGCATGGGCAATCCCGAGGATTTCAACGAGAATGTGGTGACCGTACGCAAGGGCATGAAGATATCGCGCAACGCATTCCTGCGCAAGCTCGTCAACGCCCTCTACAGCCGCAACGAGGTAAACTTCGACCGCGGTAATTTCCGTGTCAAAGGCGACACGGTCGACATCCGGCTGGCTTACGAGGAAATTGTGGTGCGCATAGTGTTCTGGGGCGATGAAGTTGAATCAGTGATTACGCTGCGACCCGAAGACAACGCGCATCTCGGCACTCACGACAGCTTCAACATCTACCCGGCGAATCTGTTCGTCACGTCGCCGGCGCGCCAGGCCTCGGCAGTAGCACAGATTCAGCTCGACCTCGGCCAGCAGATTAAATTCTTCGAGTCGGACGCGCGTCTGCTCGAAGCCCAGCGCATCAACGAGCGCGTGACCTACGACGTGGAGATGATTAAGGAACTGGGCTATTGCTCGGGCATAGAGAACTACTCGCGCTACTTCGACGGGCGCAAGGAGAACGAGCGGCCCTTCTGCCTGCTCGACTATTTCCCGAAGGATTTTCTCACGATTATCGACGAAAGCCACGTGACAGTGCCGCAAATCCGTGCCATGTACGGCGGCGACCGCTCGCGCAAGGTGAATCTCGTGGAATACGGCTTCCGTCTGCCGGCGGCGCTCGACAACCGGCCCCTCAAATTCGAGGAATTCGAGAGCATGACAAATCAGGTGATATACGTGAGTGCCACACCGGCTGATTATGAACTCGAACGCTGCGAGGGCGTAGTGGTCGAACAGGTCATACGTCCCACCGGGCTGCTTGACCCTCTGATTAAAGTAAAGCCGTCGGCCAACCAGATTGACGACTTGCTCGAAGAGATACAGCTGCGCATAGAACGCGACGAACGCGTGCTGGTGACAACCCTCACCAAACGAATGGCCGAGGAGCTGAACGAGTATTTCCTGAAACTCAATATAAAGACGGCCTACATACACAGCGATGTCGAGACACTCGACCGAATAAAGATACTCGACGGCCTCCGTGCCGGCGAATATGACGTACTTATCGGCGTGAATCTGCTCCGCGAAGGCCTTGACCTCCCTGAAGTATCGCTGGTGGCGATACTTGACGCTGACAAAGAGGGATTCCTGCGCAGCCACCGCTCGCTTACACAGACCGTGGGGCGTGCGGCCCGTAACCTAAACGGCGAAGTGATTATGTACGCCGACAAAATCACCGATTCGATGCAGCAGACTATCGACGAGACAGAGCGACGCCGTGCCATACAGCTCGATTACAACGAGAAACACGGCATCACGCCCCAGGCGATTGTCAAGGCGCGCAATGTGATTGTAGGTCTCGAAAAAGAGGAAGTCGACATGGAGGCTACGTCGCACTCAACGCGTCCGGCAAAGCAGCTCAATTCGCGCGACAAACGCGACAAGGCCCGCGGCAAAAACAAGATTCCCTATGCCGAGGAATTCTCGACGCATGTAGACATCGCTGCTGACCCCGTTTACCAGTACATGAACGCCGACGAACTGCAGCGCACAATCACCCGTCTGCGCGGCGAAATGCTCAAAGCCGCCAAGGAGATGGAATTCATCTCGGCGGCGAAACTCCGCGATGAAATCATAGGGCTTGAACTGCGCCTCGAAAGCATGAAAAAATGACGCATATGGCTAAGGAAATCGATTATAACAATCTCAGGCCCACCGACTGGCTGCCCACATCCGTAAAAGAGATGAAAGCCATGGGGTGGGATTATGTCGATGTGGTGCTCTTCAGCGGCGACGCATATGTGGACCATCCGTCGTTTGCGGCCGCTGTCATCGGGCGTTCACTGCAGGCTGCCGGATTCCGCGTGGCAATAGTGCCGCAGCCCAACTGGCAGGACGACTTGCGCGACTTCCGCAAATTCGGCCGTCCGAGACTGTTTTTCGGCATCAGCGCCGGAGCCATGGACTCAATGGTGAACCACTACACGGCCTCGCGACGGCGCCGCTCCGATGATGCCTACACTCCGGGGGGACGACATGGCGCACGCCCGGACTACCCTACCATCGTATATTCGAAAATACTGCGGGAACTGTATCCCGATGCACCCATAGTAGCCGGAGGCATAGAGGCCTCGCTGCGCCGTTTCTCACATTACGACTACTGGGAAGACCGTCTGCGTCCGTCAATCATCGCAGACGCGCCTGTGGACATGATTCTCTACGGCATGGGCGAGAAAACCATTATAGAACTCGCACGACGTCTGGACGCAGGCGAACGCATATCCGACATTACCGACATGCGCCAGTCGGTGCTTCTGCGTCCGCTCGCCGAAATGCCCACGGATTCCGACGAAAACAACATAGTGCTTGCGGGCTACGAGACATGCCTTGCCGACAAACGCTCGCAGTCGACCAACTTCAAGCATATAGAGCAGCAGAGCAACCGCCTCGACGGAGGCGTGACCATATGGCAGGCAACGGGCGACAGGGCCGTAAAAGCCAATCCGATGTATCCGGCAATGACCCAGGGTGAAATCGATGCATCGTTCGACCTCCCCTACACACGCCTGCCACATCCGCGCTACCGAGGCAAGGCGATTCCGGCCTACGAGATGATTCGCCACTCGGTGAACATGCACCGGGGCTGCTTCGGAGGCTGCGCTTTCTGCACCATATCGGCGCATCAGGGCAAATTCATTGCTTCGCGCTCAAAGGAATCCATAATGCGCGAGGCCCGTCAGGTGACGCGTATGCCCGACTTCAAAGGCTACATCAGCGACCTCGGAGGCCCCTCGGCCAATATGTACGGCATGGGCGGACGAGACAAAGAACAGTGCGCGCGCTGCCTTCGCCCTTCGTGCCTGCATCCCTCGCCGTGCCGCAACCTCAATACCGACCACGGGCCGCTGCTCGACATCTACCGCAGCGTGGATGCATTGCCGGGAGTGAAAAAATCGTTTATCGGCTCGGGAGTACGCTACGATTTGTCGATGCACGTAACGGGCAATGCCGAGATTGACCGCACCAACCGCCGCTACAACGAGGAATTAATACGCAATCACGTTTCGGGGCGCCTCAAAGTAGCTCCCGAACACACGTCGGATGCCGTTCTGTCGGTGATGCGCAAGCCGTCGTTCGGCCTTTTCAAGGAGTTCAAGACACTTTTCGACCGAGTAAACACACAATCGGGAATGCGGCAGCAACTTATTCCCTACTTCATATCGTCGCACCCCGGCTGCACCGAGGAAGCAATGGCCGAACTCGCCGCCGAGACAAAGTCGCTTGACTTCCACCTCGAACAAGTGCAGGATTTCACGCCTACGCCGATGACCGTTGCGACCGAAATATATTACACCGGCATCCACCCCTACACGGGCAAGGAAGTCTTCTGCCCTACCGACGCCGACGAGAAAAAACGCCAGCGCAAGTTCTTCTTCTGGTACGACCCCGAATACCGCCGCGAAATCACCGCCGAGCTGCGGCGCATGGGCCGCACCGACCTTATCGCACGTCTTTTCGGGGACCGTCCTCCCCACCGCTGCGAAGCCCCGTCGCAGCACAAGACGGGCGCACGCAATCCGCGTCCGACGCAGAAAGCCGTCCAAAAGCCGGCTCAGACATCGGGCCGAAAGCCGAACTCCGGACCACGGAAAGGAAGAAAAACATAAGAATAAGTTGAAAGCAAACAAAAGAGCGCTGCAAATGTTATAAAATCATAAGAACAAATAACATTTCATCCAACGCTCTTTAACTGTTTTCAACTATGAAACCCATTAACATCAATTACCTCGGCACCACAAGATTGTGGTGGCTTGTGCTTCTTGTAGGCATTTTACTCGTCATCGGGGGATTCGCATATTGGTTCTGGCCGGCCGCCGGCTATGCAGTCGCATCTCAGATTTTCGGCTGGCTCCTTATACTTGCCGGTATCGTCCAGCTTTGCGTAGCCGCAGGCCCGCACCCCGCCAAAGGCTGGGGATGGTGGATTGTCGGTGGCGTGATTGACATGTTCATCGGATTTATGCTCGTGCGCAGCATCATCCTGTCTGAAATGGTATTCCCTTATTTCCTGGCCATTATATTCATCTTCTGGGGCATTGAGGCATTCTTTGGCGCCGCAGTAGGGCGCCGTGTGAAATACTGGTGGCTGGGGATTGTCAACGGCATACTTCTGTGCCTCATCGGTTTCTTCTTCCTTGAAGCCGGCTGGCTCAGCGACATGCTCATGACATCTTTCCTCGCATCTATCGCTTTCATCTACTGGGGCTTTACTGTCGCCATTGCATCTTATGAGATGAAACCTGAGAAAAAGGCATAATCATCTATACCTAAGTACCCCACAACACACCCTGCGCTCCGGAGTTCTCCACTCCGGGGCGCTTTATTTTTTTCGATGAAGATTAAATCCTTTTGCGGATTTGCGCGTCTTTTAATAAATGAATCACAAAAATGAGCCACGAAGAATTGCTTGAATATCTGCAACGGGAAAAAGACCGCCTTTTTCAATATGCAAGTTACCGCCTGCCTGAAACCTGCGATGCAGAAGATGCCTTGCAGGACCTCTATATAGCACTAACAACGAAAATAGGACAAATAAACCATGCCGACCCGAAACCATATATGTACCGAGCCCTCTCTAACATATGCACGACAAGGCTCCGGAATAAAAAATACCATCTGCCTATTGACGGCATTGACGTGACAGCCGAAACCGAAAACTTCGACGAGGAATTCAGACTAATCAACAGCCTGCTCTTAAAGCTCCCCGAAGAGCAGTCGGAAACAATAAGGCTTCATCTACACTGCGAACTGACATTTGCCGAAGTCGCCGAGATTATGGAAGTACCGGCAGCTACCGTGAAATCACGCTACAGATATGGAATTGACCATATAAGAAAAGAACTGAAAAAGATGAACTACTTTAACAAATAAATTATGGAACAGGAAGAATTTGACAAAACGGTTGAACTGCTCACACCGAAATTCCGTAAGTCAAGCGGTTTCAGATTCGGAAGCCGACGTCAGAAGCAACGGTACAAAGTGTGGTGGCGAATCTGCAGCGTAGCCGCAATGCTTGCGCTGATAGTGGGTATCGGAATATACACCATGACGCCTGTCCGTGCTGAAAAAATTGTGAGACAGTCACTTGAAAATTTCAATGCCGCCAACAGCTACAAAATTCAGTTCTATCTCGACGGCACAATCACCGACGAAGGCAACGTCGTGCCATTTGTCGATAACAAAAAAATCATCGGCACTGCTTACGTTGTCAATGACAACGGTGTGGAAAAAGAACGAATCGAATACGACGGTCCGCAACAATTTGTGGAAGTCTATGACGGCCAAATGTATAAGAGATACAAGAACGGAATTCTTGTCTATACACAGGAGAGTCTTCCCATCATGCTCTTGCAGCTCTTTCAGTTCGATACAGCCAAAAACATCGAAGATACCTCAATCACTCAGGACGGCGACTCAATAACGCTTTCATTCAAAAAAGGGGACTTTGTGATGCACGGAGTATTTTCCCGCAAGACCGAGCAGCTGACAGAAGCATACGTAACCCTTAAGGGCAAACGGGTCTTAGGCACAGAATCGATTGAATACGGAATCGAGATTCCTGACAATCTCTTTGAATAAACCATGTTAAGGAGGCCATAGCACAATGGTTCAGCACTAAGCGTTCCTTTTTAAGGAAAAGGTCATTTGAGTTCCGGGACTCAAATGACCTTTTGCCTATTACCATAATTTTTGTAATTTTGCATCGCCTTGGAAGGAGACGCCGAGAATTATGCTTGTAAAGCGACAAGCCCATTGCTTGCAGCCCTCAGACAGGTTCTTATCGATTATGAACTGGATAATTCTAATAGCAGCAGGCTTGTGTGAGGTCGGCTTTACCTATTGCCTCGGACGGGCAAAATCTGTAGAAGGCTTCGCCTGGTGGGGGTGGATTGGCGGCTTTCTCCTGTTTACCATAATCAGTATGAGTCTGCTTGCCAAAGCCACGCAAGCCCTACCGATTGGAACTGCTTACGCTGTCTGGACGGGCATAGGAGCCGTAGGCACTGTAATTGTGGGCATACTGTTCTTCCATGAACCGGCCACATTCTGGCGCCTATTCTTCATTTTCACACTAATAGCTTCGATAATCGGACTAAAGACTGTATCGTGAAGCCGGGAAACTTTAAGATTTCAGCCCGGTATCAAAGTGCACTCACAATAGCGTCGGCGAGAGCGGTTATTTCGCTTTCGGCATCGGCGATGAGATTCTGTTTCAGCATAGGTGCCGGAGCCAACAGATTTACTTTTGTGCCTTCGAAGGCCGCGGCGAGTTTCTTTGCAGCCATTGGTCCCCATGTGTACGAGCCCATGACACCGACAGTGCGGTTTTCTATGCCTCGCTCAACGAGTGCGCTGACAAATGCGGCGACCGGCGGAAAGAGTTCACCGTTATATGTGGGAGAAGCCACAACGAGAGTGCCGTAACGCATCACGTCGGCCAGCACAGAGCCTTTTGCGGCGTAGCTGAGGTCGTGCAGACGAATGGTGCGAACACCCCTTTCGGCCAGCATTGCAGCGAGTTCTTCAGCCATAGCCGCTGTGTGACCGTACATCGACCCGTACGCAATCACAACGCCTTTGTCGGCTTCCCAAGCAGCCATGCGTGAGTACTGCTCTACAATCCGGCTGACGTTGGCACGCCATACGGGGCCATGGGTCGAACAGATGATTTTTATGTCGAGCACCGAACACTTTTTGATTGCGTTCAGCACGAAACGGCCATACTTTGCCACTATGCAGCCGTAATAGCGGTAAGCTTCATCGAAATACCGGTCGATTCCGTCCATGGCATCGTCGATAACGGCTCCGTCGAGGGCTCCGAAACAACCGAAAGCGTCGCCCGAAAAAAGCACGCCTTCCTCGGGAATGAAAGTGACCATAGTTTCGGGCCAGTGCACCATAGGCGTGAGGAAGAAGCGGAGTGTGACGTCGCCGAGCGACAAAGATTCGCCGTCGGCAACAGTGCGGAAACAGTCGTCCGGAAGGCCGTAAAAACCTTTGAGCATATCGACCGTCTTGGCATTGCCGACAATTTTCATGTCCGGGAACAGGCAGTGAAGCATAGGCACCGCACCGGTGTGGTCGGGCTCGACATGATTGACAACTAGGAAATCGGGAGACGCACCGTCGAGGGCTTCGAGCACGCGGGCGGAGTAGTCGTTGTCGTGGGCCACTTCACAGCCGTCAATCAGAGCCGAGGCGGCGCTGCCGCGCACCATATAGCTGTTGTAGCTTACTCCGAGCGGCATCTGCCATAAATTCTCAAAAAGAGTCTTGCTTCGGTCGTTCACGCCGCAATATTTCACACGGCCGGTGATGCTTCTTACATTCATTTTCAATAACTTTAACTTTGGCGCTGCAAAATTACTGAAAATTTCGTAACTTTGCGTTGTTGGCGCATTTTGGATTAAGCCCTAATGCCATGACATTATCCTTAGGCTAATAGAATTAATTAAAATGTCTCTACGTTATGCTTTTAAGTGTATATAACTTCAAATCTATTGAGGAAGTAGTAGATGTGGATATTTCAAATCTTACAGTCCTTGCCGGTGTCAATAGCAGCGGCAAGAGTTCACTCATTCAGGCATTGCTTCTACTGAAGCAAACTTTAACGTCCTCTAAGAGTGATATGCTGAATCTTGAAGGGCCCTATGTTTACGCAGACTCTCTTTTGGATTTAATACATAATAAACGTAACGGGGACATGAAATTTGTCCTAAAATTATCCAAGGATGAATTTATTTCAGCAGATTCAGACCCGAGCCCATTCATTCTCAAAGGCCAACTTTATGAAGTAGAAATTTCAGCTACATTTCGTGTAAGAGCAGCCTCGTGCATACTACTGGAGTTTAAATATCTCCAGCATTTCAAATCTGAAACATCTGTTGAAGTCAGCTTGCATTACCGTCCGAAAAAGAAAGTCTATGATTTAAAAGAAAATGGCAAGGTAACCAAAGACCTAAAGCTGGACAATTACTCATTTGCCAATTTCTTCCCCATTTTCGCAAGTAAAGATGGAATTACTTATGATTTTCAGGATATAAAAGCTGCAAGATTACATCTTATTAATTATTTAGACAAAATAGCATACATTGCGCCTCTCCGAGTAGCGCCGGTACTTTCGCGAACCTACCAGACAGACGTAGAAAAAAAGTTTGTGCTTCCCGATGGTGAAAACACAAGGTTTATTCTTGATGAAATGTCGAACGATTCAGCAAAAATTAATCTTGTAAAAAAATGGCTTTGCAATGATTTTCACCTTGCCAAAGACATTAATGTCGTGAAGGAAAGCGGAAAACGATATAGAGTAGTAGTTACAACAAACGAAAATGTAAAGGTTGACCTGATACATATGGGATTCGGGTTAAGCCAGATACTCCCTATTATAACTCAAGGTTGTATTTCCGCACAAAATTCACTGATGATAGTAGAAGACCCGGATGTTCACATGCATCCGAGCATACAGGCATCTATGGCTGATTTTTTCATATTTCTGTGCAAAGAACGCCATGTGTCAGTTCTGGCCGAGACTCACAGCGACCATTTCATCACCAGACTTCGCAGAAGAATCGCGGAAAAAGAAGTAAATTTCAAAAAAGTCAATCTGATATTCGTAATGAATGAGTCCGGAGAAAGTATTTATAAAACAATTCCATTATCAGATACAGGGCGCATGACCGGTTCGATGCCTCCGGGATTTATGGATACGCGCGATAATGATTTTAAGGCCATTCTTGAAGCTAACAGAAAATGAATATTGCCGTTGCTCCTCATATGCCCATTATTGCAAACGGTGTTAATGGAAACAATGAATTTGATAATCTCTCCTTACTGGACTTACCAAGAGGGGTAACTCTTTACGTACCGGAAAAATGGATTGAGTTTCTATCTGAATGCCCCGAGATAACTCAAAATTACGAATTATTTTCTCAATTGCTGGAACTTTCTGTACAGGAGATTACACCTGTCAAGAAAGCTAACTATATCAAATTGAATCCAGATATACTGGCGAATTGCACTGCTTCCGACAGAGACATTGCAAAACAACAATTATATGCAATTTTTCTTATCCGCGATACTAAAAGAATTTATGCCGGAATCTCAAATACTGTAAAAGAATTCACAGTATCATCTGACAAAGAGTACGTAAAAATTATAAACTTTAATCCGAGTACGAATTTACCGCTTAAGGAACTGATAGAATCATATGCGCCTAAGCTCAACCAGTTAAAGCACAGCCAAGAAAGACGAACTGACGGAGATAAAGAGGTGTCTCCTTTTTCTGCATATGATAAATACAATGAAGATTATGCCCGCCTATTGTTAAGACGGGCATATGAAGAATATCCAGGTGAAATTGATGATAAAACTTATCTATATACTTATGATTCCAAATTCAAAACTTTCGTAGAGTTCAGACCTGACCGGAATAATGAATATCACGGAATGGATATTTCAAAAGACGATGCACGTACAAAATGTCCGCAAATATTGAAACTTTATCATAAGTAAGTATTTAAGAAAGCTTTTTTACGCCAGTAAATAGTAGCGCGAGCGCTTGTTTCATACTAATTTTAAATGACATTGTCATAACAGGCTAACATCGCACCAAAGGAATGCGGTGATGCTTCTTACATTCATTTTCAATAACTTTAACTTTGGCGCTGCAAAATTACTGAAAATTGAGTAATTTTGCAGTCGATTTCGCAAAAGATGAAAGTAAGAAAAGTCAGCAACGAAGGCAATGAGCGTCTGATAGTGATATTCGCCGGCTGGGCCATGGATTACCGTCCTTTCGCCTCGCTCCGGCGCGACGGTTATGACATCGCCGTTGTCTGGGATTACAGACCCGGGGATGACGGGGAAAACTCTGAAGCCCCGGGGATATGGGATTTCGCATTCACATACACCGAAATATGCGTATTCGCCTGGTCGCTGGGCGTGACACAGGCCATATTGCCGCCCGCACTCGAAGCAAAGGTGACACGCCGGATTGCCATAAACGGCTCGGAAACACCGGTAGACGACCTCCGCGGCATACCGCAGGCTATTTTCAGAGGCACACTCGACGGACTTACAGACCGTTCGCTGGATAAATTCTACTACCGCGTATGCGGCTCCCGGAAGGCTTTCGACAACTTTTGCGCCTGCAAGCCCGAAAGGCCGCTTGACGAACTGCGCGACGAACTGGCATCGTTCATCGGCATGGAGCCCCGACATATGCGCTGGGATGTGGCACTGATAGCCCGGAACGACAGCATTTTCCCGTACGAGAATCTGGTGCGCGTGTGGGAAAACGTGCCGGCAGTTCTCTCGGATGGCCCGCACATGCCTGATTTCCAGAAAATCATATATGAATATACGGTAAACAAACAGTGTGTAGGCGAGCGGTTCTGCCGTCGCCGGCAGAGTTACGACGAGGCAGCTCCGGTACAGCATGAAATGGCCGGAGAGCTTCTTCAGCTGATAGAAAAACACGGGCTCGCCGAAAAAATGTCGGCCCCCGGAGCACGTACCATAGAGCTCGGCAGCGGCACGGGATTTCTGAGCCGGCATCTCGACCGTATATGCGGAAACGACGCTACGCTCGAACTATGGGACCTCGCAGGGCCTTCGCCTGTGCCCGGACGCACTTTCCGCGAAGGCGATGCCGAAACCGGGCTGTGGAACGAGGCAGACGCTTCGGCCGACGTAATATTATCGGCCTCAACAGTGCAGTGGTTCAATTCGCCGTCGCGTTTTATCGGGGAATGTATGCGCATACTGCGCCCCGGAGGCATAATTCTTTTCAGCACTTTTCTGCCGGGCAATCTCGCCGAAGTTGCACAGGCAACGGGCCGGAGCCTTCCTCTGCCCGATGCCCCTGACTGGCACAAATATCTGCCCGAGGGACTTGAAATACTGGCTGAACAGAGCGGAACACATACCCTGCGCTTCGCCTCGCCCGTCGAAGTATTCCGCCATCTGCGCTCCACCGGTGTCAATTCGCTCGGCAGCGGGGACGAAAATCTGCGCAAGGCACTCAGCTCATATCCGGTCGGCCCCGACGGCTCGGCATCAGCCACATACCGCACGTATATCTTAATGCTTCGGAAAATATGAAAAAGACAGAAGAAACTTCACAGGCTATATTCATAACAGGCATTGACACAGATGCCGGCAAGACATATGCGACAGCTTCATATGCACGTATGCTCGAACGGCAGGGCTACGGAGTAATCACGCAGAAATTCATCCAGACGGGCTGCATCGGCACATCGGAGGACATCGAGGCGCACCGCCGTCTGCTCGGCACCGGCGAGCTCGAAGAAGACCGCCTCGGGCTGACAGCACCCGTGATTTTCTCATACCCGGCATCGGCCCAGCTTGCCGCACGGCTCGACGGCCGCGAAATCGACCTCGCGCTCATAACCAAAGCCACCGAAGAGCTTTGCCGCCGCTACGACCGCGTGCTGATTGAGGGTGCCGGAGGCCTTATGGTGCCGATTACAGACGAATATTTCGCAATCGACTACGCGGCGGAGCATCATCTTCCGGTAGTGCTCACCACCAACAGCCGCCTCGGCTCTATCAACCATACCATACTGTCGCTCAATGCAATCGCCGACTACGGTCTCAGCCTTAAGGCAGTGATTTACAACGAGCACTACGACAACGACAAGGAGCGTGAAATAGCAGCCGACACCAAAGCCTTCACAGGCCGCTATCTCGCCTCGCATTTCCCAATGGCAGAGTATTACGCCATGCCTGAGTACGACGGCGGACTGCGGCTCGAAAGACTGCGCTGAGAACGTTCTGAAAAAAACTTAAAAAGAAGGCTTCAGGCTTCCTTATGTCGCATTATTTCGTATTTTTGTAAACAGAAAGAAAGCGACATCTATGAATGAGCGCCCATATTACCGTGCTTTTTATGTTTTTTTCATAAATAACGTATAAACCATAGGCGTCAGGCACAGTCTAATTGTTATATATCGAAAGCGTTTAAAAACCGAAAATAAAATGAAAAAGAGCGCCCGTAACCTCATACTCCTCCTGGCAGCTGTAATAGCTGTGCCATCGGCACTCTATGCCCAGGACCCTTACGATGATTTGTACTACTCTCCGAGCAAGGCAAAAGAGAAAGAGAAGAAAGAAAAAGAGCGTATTCAGGCTCTTCGAGCTTCCACTCTGCCGGCCTCAGACTCATACAATGTAAGTTCCGACAAGCCGCTGCAGATGGATGTCGACACTTACAACAGACGTAACAGCAAGCCCGCAGTCGGGCCCAACGACGGCAAATACAACGACAGTTTCAAATACACCCGACGCATCGAGCACTTCCACGACAGCACAATCGTCTCGGCATCGGGCGACACCACTCTGATGGATTACTATTACAACACGCCCTCGCAGCAGGATGTGAATGTATATGTAATCAACAATATCGACCCCTATGACTACTACACATGGGGCGCCACACCTTGGAGTCTGTATAATCCGTGGCGATACAGCTACTGGGCACCCGGGTGGAGCTTCAGTTTCGGATATAATCCCTGGTTCGACATATCATGGGGCAGCCCATGGTGGGGACCCTCGTGGAGCTGGGGCTGGACACCCGGCTGGGGCTGGGGTGGCCCGGGCTGGGCATGGGGAGGTCCCGGTTGGGGCTGGGGTCCCGGCTGGGGCTGGGGCGGACCCTCATGGGGCGCACCGCTGCCACCTCCCTCGCATGGCGGAGGATGGGCAAGCAACAGCACCGGTGCCGCACGTCCTCACCGTCCTTCGTCCGGAGCCTCTGTCGGACGTAATCCAGGTTATTCCGGCGGAGCTTCGTCAAGCCGTCCGGGCAACATGGGCCGTCCGTCGTATGGCAGCGGTCTCAGCCGTCCGGGCAACTCAGGCATAAGCCGACCTGCAAGCCCCGCATCCGGAAACAACAATAATTACCGCGGCACAAACAACAGCCGCCGAGGCTCGTACAGCGGCAGCTATAACAACTCAGGCAGTTATAACAACAGCTCCTCGGGCAGCAACCGCAACACTACTCCGAGCTACCGCAACACCACACCGAGCTACCGCAGCAGCGGAGGCAGCTCATGGGGCGGCAGCAACAACTCATCGCGAGGCGGTGGCGGCTCTGTAGGGGGTGGCGGCGGAGCCGGTCGCGGACGTCGCTGACAAATGCAAACTTTTTAACACGCATCAACGTTTTATAAGTGTCCCGACATATGTCGGGGCACATTTTCCTTAAAGACTATTTATTATGACCCGAAGGATTTTCTCCGCAATAGCAGTGGCTACATTTGTCGGCCTTGGTGCCGCAGCCCAGTCGGCAGCCGATGCCTACTCCCTTACGCCCACACAGCTGCGAGGCTCGGCACGATTCGTGTCAATGGGCGGTGCGTTCACCTCGCTCGGAAGCGATTTGTCGTGTATGAAACAGAATCCCGCCGGCCTTGGCCTCTACCGCTACAGCGACCTCGGTCTTTCATTCGACATAAGCATCCGCAATTTCAAATCGCAATCTAACGCAGCTCAGTATTCCGACAACAAGACACCGGTGATTTTCGACAACTTCGGTTACGCCGGCGTGTTCAACCTCAGCAACTCCGGCATTCTGCGCAGCATACAGTGGGGCTTCAGTTACAACCGCCTCTCAAGTTTCGAACGTCGCGGCACAGCTTACGTGAATCCGACCAACTCGTCGCTCTCCAATTACGTTGCATCCTTCACTAACGGCACAAACTCCGATTTGCTGCTTGGCTCCGACAATCAGAGCCCGTACAACAACGGCACCGACTGGCTCTCGATTCTCGCCTATAACTCGCTGATGATAAGCAATTCTTCGCCGGGCACAAACACAGAGTACGTAGGACTGTACCAGAATGGAACTCACGGCGATGCCCTTTATGAGGTAAATCAGAGAGGATACGTCGATGAATACAACATCGATATAGCCGGCAACCTCGACGATGTGGTATACTGGGGCCTTGGCGTAGGTATATATGATGTAAACTTCACTCAGGAATCAAACTACTCCGAGAGCATGTCCGGAGCCTACATCTATGACCGCAGCACCGATGCATTCGCTACCGGCAACGCAGGCTTCAATCTCTATAACCTCAAGACCGTCACCGGTTCGGGAGCCAACATAAAACTCGGTGTGATTGTGCGTCCGGTCGACCAGTTCCGCATCGGCTTCGCGGTGCACACACCTACCTGGCTGCATCTTACGCACCGCGGATATGGCTATGTTGACTACAACTACACTCCCGATGGTTCTGATAAAACAGACAGCGACGGCACCGATACTCCCGACTACGACTACCGCTCGCGTCTAAACACCCCCTGGCGTTTTATGGTCGGCGTCAGCGGCACAATAGCCGGACAGGCAATCATTTCGGCCGATTACGAGCGTGTCGACTACGCCAACATGAAAATGAAACAGGAAAGCGGCCTCTACGGCTCTTTTCAGGACAATACTCTTGCCAACGAAGACATCCGCAACTACTTCAAGGCTGCCAATATTTTCCGCATCGGTGCTGAACTCCGCCTCACCAACAGTTTCAGCGTACGAGCCGGCTACAACTGGCAGGGCTCCTCGGTAAAAGACGTAGCCAACAGCCCCTCCACAGCAGTCGCCACCAGCGGCACTGAGCCGTCATACACTTTCTTTGAAGGCACCAATAATGTGTCGCTCGGACTCGGCTACCGCTACAAAGGCTGGTACGTAGATTTGGCATGGCAGTACACCCGTCGTAAAGGCACATGGCATGCATACACCAACTTCAACGGCATCGAAGCACCTACGGCATCCCTCACCGATACACACAACAACATAGTGATTTCAACCGGACTACGGTTCTGATTCCAATACAAACAACACATCGCGCCGAAAGCAGACCAAGCCTCCGGCGCGAATTTTTTTGCAAGGTAAAAAAGACTTTATGAAAAAAGAACAGACTAAGCGTCGCGACGGCCAGTCGTGGAAAATAGACCCTAAATCGGTTTTCGACACCGGCATATTCTACGCAGCCCGGCAGGCACTGCGGCGTCATGCATCGGGTGGCAACATACTTATGGTTGCTACGGTCTTAGCCCTGATTGTGGCAAATATTCCAGGCATCAACAATCTTTATTTCGACTTCTGGGAACAGGAAGTGCGCCTTCAGGTAGGGTCGTTCAACGTGTTCAGCCACAGCGGCGAACCAATGACACTGCTCGCGTTCATCAACGACGCTCTCATGGCGATATTCTTCTTCACGATAGGTCTTGAAATCAAGCGAAGCGTGCTCGTCGGAGAGCTTTCGTCGTTCCGCAACGCCCTGCTTCCAATCATCGCCGCAATCGGCGGCATGGTCGTGCCGGTGCTGTTCTACTGGTCGATGAGCCGCGGCAGCGATTTCACACACGGCGCAGCTATTCCCATGGCCACGGATATCGCATTCTCACTCAGTGTACTCGCCATGCTGGGCAAACGCGTGCCTATCTCACTGAAAATATTTCTTACCACACTTGCGGTCGTGGACGATATCGGAGGCATCATTGTCATCGCCGCATTCTACTCCACACATATCGAATGGATGCTGCTGCTGATTGCCGCCGGCCTGCTCGGTGTGCTTCTGCTCGGCTCGGTAATGCATATCAAGAGTAAGATTTTCTACCTCACAATCGGCGGAATAATCTGGTTCCTTTTCCTTAACTCAGGCATACATCCCACTATCGCCGGAGTGCTCGTAGCTTTCTGCGTGCCGGCCACCCCGGTATTCGCTCCACGCAAATACATCTCCAAGATACGAAGGGCTATCTCCAACTTCCGCGGCGACGATGAACTGTCAGAACTTGAAGAACGCACCATACTCTCCAACGAGCAGATGAACTGGCTCAAAGAGGTAGAAAGCGCTTCCGACAAGGTGATTTCGCCGCTGCAGGACCTCGAGGACTCGCTCCATGCTATTGTCAATTACTTTATTCTTCCCCTATTCGCATTCTCTAATGCCGGAATTTTCCTGCTTGACACCGACCCCGTCTCCGTTTTCGAGGGCATCTCCATTACAATAATAATAAGTCTTATATTAGGCAAATTTATCGGCATCCTTCTCTTCTCTTGGGTTACGGTCAAACTAAAACTGGCACCGATGCCCGCGCACAGCAACTGGCACATGATGGCATCGGTGGCCATGCTCGGGGGCATAGGTTTCACAGTATCTATCTTCATTGCCACGCTCACATTCGACACCTCGGTACCCTCACAGCTCGACCTTCTCAATCACGCCAAACTCGGCATCGTCACCGGCTCGGTGATTGCCGGCCTCATAGCTTTCATATGGCTTCATTTCACACTTCCGAAGGGCATTGCACCCGACGAAATTGCCGAAGAATGAGCGTATTAAAGAACTTTAACAAGAAGAATTTCTGCAATTTACATTTATTTGTTAATTTTGACGCAAAGTGTTAAAGAGACACTGTCCGCAACAAAAATGTTTTAGTATTAAACAAACTTTAAGCACTTTTAATTGTTAACAAAATATAGGTTAAACACTTAACAAAGAATCTTGTTTCGCCCGAAAATGAAGAAACAGACAATCTGGATATTAACCATACTGATGGCGATTACTTTCGTAGGGCTGCTGTGCATACAAATCTTCTACATGAAGAATATAGCACAAATACGCTACGAACAGTTTGCTCAGGGTGTACGTCAGAGCCTTCTGGCCACGACAATGCGCCTTGAGCAGGATGAGACACGCCATTTTCTCGAAGATGATGTAAGCCAGATGGAGACATCGGCTCTCATATCACAGTACGGCGACCGGCTGCCCTCGCTCGGCGGCATCAAATATTCCTTCACGACCCGTACGGGCCTCGAAGCCGACCTTACAATCAAAGGCAACATAAAGGAAATCTCCAAACTGCAGAAATCCGACAACTCCGGTTTAGCCTCGCATTATCAGTCGGCTCAGGACGCTTATCTGAGCCGTTATCTGCATCAGAAAGGAGTACTCGAGGATGTGATTCTCAATATAATATCCAAAGCGTCGAACCGGCCGATTACCGACCGTGTCGATTCGGCACGCATATCGCGCTATCTGCATCAGGAACTCGACACACTCGGACTCCGAATACCCTTCCAGTTCGCAGTCTGCAACTATGCGGGCACCACACTCTTCCGGTCGAAAGATTACAATCCGGAGCAGGCCCGAGGGTCGAACACTTTCGTCCAGACCCTTTTCCCGAACGACATAGCGGGCACACGCAACTATCTCCGCGTATATTTCCCAACCAAATCGGACTATATATTCCGCTCAATCTCATTTATGGTGCCGGCATTTGCCTTCACCCTCATACTGCTGATAATTTTCGTGTATACCATCATCGTGGCTTTCAGACAGAAAAAGCTCACCGAGATGAAAAACGACTTCATCAACAATATGACGCATGAATTCAAGACGCCAATATCGTCTATCTCACTCGCGGCGCAGATGCTCAACGACCAGACCGTGCGCAAATCGCCCGCGATGCTGCAGCAGATTTCTACTGTAATCAACGACGAGACAAAACGACTTCGTTTCCAGGTGGAGAAAGTGCTGCAGATGTCGATGTTCGACCGCCAGAAAGCCACCCTCAAGATTCAGCAGATTGACGCGAACGCCGCCATCTTCAATATAGTGAATACCTTCAAGCTCAAGGTAGAGAAATACGGCGGTTCGATTGAAGCCGACCTCGATGCCATGGATGCCATTGTCGATGTTGACGAGATGCACTTCACGAACGTGATTTTCAATCTCCTCGACAACGCAGTGAAATACCGCTCGGAAGACCGTCCGCTCAAGCTCCGCGTTACTTCGCGTGACCTTAGCGGCGACCGTCTCGAAATCACGATAGCCGATAACGGCATAGGCATACGCCGCGACGACCTCAAGAAAATCTTCGAGAAATTCTACCGCGTATCCACCGGCAACCGCCACGACGTGAAAGGATTCGGCCTGGGGCTCGCATATGTCAAAAAAATGATATCCGAACTCGACGGTGAAATCACCGTAGAATCGGAATTCAACTCCGGAACGAAATTTATAATCATACTACCACTCTCTAAAAACTGAACAACTATGGAAGATAGAATGAGAATTCTTCTTTGCGAAGACGACGAGAACCTGGGAATGCTCCTCCGCGAGTATCTTCAGGCAAAAGGATATAACGCCGACCTCTTCGTCGACGGTGAAAGCGGATACAAGGCTTTCCTCAAAGGCAAATACGATATCTGCGTGCTCGACGTGATGATGCCTAAAAAAGACGGCTTCGCGCTCGCCCAGGAAATACGCATGGTCAACTCCGAAGTACCTATCATTTTCCTTACGGCCAAATCCCTTAAGGAAGATATCCTCGAAGGCTTCAAAATCGGTGCCGACGACTATATCACCAAACCGTTCTCAATGGAGGAACTCGTATTCCGCATCGAGGCTATTCTCCGCCGCGTAAAGGGCAAGAAGGGCAAAGAAATCACCATGTACAAAATCGGCAATTTCACCTTCGACACCCAGAAGCAGGTGCTCATCATCGGCGACAAAATCACCAAGCTCACCACAAAGGAGTCGGAGCTCCTCAGCCTGCTGTGCGCACATGTGAACGAAATCCTCGAGCGCAACTACGCCCTCAAGACAATCTGGATTGACGACAACTACTTCAACGCCCGCTCAATGGACGTCTACATCACCAAGCTCCGCAAACACCTCAAAGACGACCCGTCGATTGAAATCATCAACATCCACGGCAAGGGCTACAAGCTTATAGCTCCCGAAGCCGAGGCTGCACGTTGAAATACATCTCACACCGCACACGGCGCCCCGGGAATCTTAAATGATTTCCGAGGCGCTGCTTTTTCTGCAAATCATATCCGGGGGAGAAAAACATAGACACAATGAGCAGGAAAGGTCAATCGGGGGAATTGTGCAAATTGCTTTTGAAACTTTTCAATAAAAAGATTTGTTGTTGAATATAAAACGTACTATCTTTGCAATCTAAATGATATCACCATGGATATAGCACTCGAAAAGAAAGCCCATGTTTTCCGTCTTCCGGTATACCTTTTGGACAAACTGAAAGAACTTGCACAAAAAGACCGCCGCAGCCTCAACAACTATGTTGAGTGCCTGCTGCTTGATGCCGTGTATCACGAACCAAACGAAGAAACCATCGCAGCCATGAACGATGCGAAAGCCGGTAAACTTGAAGGTCCGATTGACACATCAAGCGTGGAAGCCATGCTTAAATCCATGAATTTATGAAAGAGCTTCGCTACACGCGACAATTTAAGAAAGACTTAAAACGATTTCTTAACCAGCCAAAGAAACTTGAAGAACTCAACACAGTCCTTGAGATGCTCCGTAAAGATATTTCGTTACCGGAGAAATATAGGTTGCACACATTGAAAGGAGACTACTCCGGATGCTTTGAATGTCACATCGAAGGCGATTTTCTGCTGATATGGTATGACGAGGAAAACAACACACTGGCATTGTTCAGGCTCGGCTCACACTCAGAATTATTCAAAGATTAAAAATCGGGATGTCAATTACTCAGCTTATTCTATCTGAGATTTATGGCTCCCGGCTCCTTAAATCTGATTGGCATCATATAACTAAGCCTATGTTTTTTGGGTGTACAATATTTCACCCGGAATTTCGGCAAAGCGTTCACCAGCCTAAGCGCCTCGGCATTGGCTGCCTCGTTCTTACTCGGTCTGAAGATTCTCGGGTCGGTGACTGTGCCATCAGGTTGAACGTAAAAGCTAACCACAACCCTTTCGTTGCCCTTATATCCCTCGGGAATCTGAATATTGGCATCCAGCCATTCTTTAAATTTGTCGTTTCCGCCGGGAAACTCGCATATCGGGTCAAGGTTAATAAGAATACGACTATCACGTATTTTTTGCTTTAACTGTGCAAGGTAACCGGGCGAAACAGTGTAGAAAACAGCGCGGTTTCCGTATTGGTCGTTTTTGATTTCCATCTTTTGAATGGAGTCAGTCTGGACATAATCATAGTCAGGCAACGCAAACCACTCGTCGTTAAAATAGTAGAAAACGCCCTTTTCAGTAAGTGGAAACTGAATCTCTCTGACAGTGTCGCTGTCGTTCATGCAGCAATTTTGTCCAAATGCCACGGCCGGCCAGACAAGCAGCAGAAACAGGATAAATACATTAAACAGATTTTTCATATTCGATTAATTGTTCCTGACATAATGCAGGGCAATGGCTTACAGTCGCAAAATTAATGGAATATCTGTAACGGCCGATTATCCTGTAGAATTTTTGATGCCTGACTTTGCAGAGTATTAAACCAGCACGCGGTTGCGGCGGTAATATTCGCGGAACTGCTTTGGCGCACAGCCCTTTTTCTTCTTGAAAATACGGTTGAAGTAGCTTACGTTGTTGAAGCCGCAGTCGTAGCAGATTTCCGATACCGACTGAGTGCTGTCGACCAGCGCGCGGGTAGCGATGCCGAGGCGTATGTCGGTAATGAAATCAGATACAGGACGGCCGGTGCGAAGCTTGAAGAAGCGACTGAACGCCGTGGAGGTCATGCCCACGAGGGCTGCAAGGTCAGACAGACGAATTTCTTCGCGATAATGCACATTGATATACTGCTGCACCTTGAGCACACGCCGCGAATCGGTATGCGGCGTGCAGGAATTGGCGTAGCTCGAGTTCGAGAGTATCTTATAGTCACCTGATGTGGCGAGTTCGTGAAGAATCGTGAGAAACTCGATTACACGCTCGAAACCTCCCTCAAGCCTGCTGAGTCGCTCAAGGCGACTGTAGACACGCATCACGCATAATTGCGAGAAGGCTATGCCGTCGGCAGATTTCTCAAGCATATTGCGTATGTCGCGCATCTGGTTCTTGCCCAGAAAGACATCTCCGAAAAGATTTCGCGAGAGCTGGATTGTGATTTCGTGTATGTTTCCTTCGATGCATTTGTTCTGCTCCCAGGCGTGCTCTATGCCGTTTCCGACAAGCACAAGGTCGTAGTCACCGATTTCGACCATTGAGTCACCCACGATGCGCATGGCACCGGCGCAACCCGACACAAAATTGAGCTCATACTCGTCGTGCCGGTGAATGGGATAATTGAAACGGTCCTTTTTACGGTCAACAAGATAAAAGAAATCTTTGTCGGAAAGAGGTGTTATTTCGGTTATGACATGGGAGTTGCCTGAGTTGTTCATGGTAAGGTGCTGTTGAATCAATGCGTAAATTTACGGATTTTTCACTGAAATGCAATAGAAAAAGCAAAGAAATTAGCAAATAAAGTGCAATTGTTTCGCGTTATTATAACTAATTTTGCATAAACATTAATTACCCTTGAATATAATACATGAATAAATCTCTCACCGCATTTCTGGCTATAAGTCTCGCTGCATTCGGAGTTTCAGCCAAGAAAGTGCACATTCCCACCAAAAACACATCGCTCGTACTCGAAGCAACGGAAGGCCAGCCCCTTAAATTTTTATACTACGGAAACGCCCTGAGCGACAACGACGTGCAGACACTCGACGCAGCCGGCACATTCAACCGCGACGCATACCCAGTCTACGGCATGAATCCCATGAACGAGGCGGCTTTCTCGGCAGTGCACGCCGACGGAAACATGACACTTGACATGGCAGTGACCGATGTATCGACAGCCCTCGGCGCCGACAACTCCACTGTGACAACCGTCACCATGGCCGACAAGGTATATCCTTTCACAATCAGCGTCAACTACCGCACATATCCGGGTGAAGATGTAATAGAGACCTGGGCAGAAGCCACCAACAACGAAAAGGGCACCGTACGCCTCACACGGTTCATGTCGGGCTATCTGCCTGTACGCCGCAGCGACGTGCATGTGTCGCAGCTCTACGGCTCATGGGCTAACGAGACACGCGTCGAGGAGGCTCCGCTTCCCCACGGTGTGAAAATAATCAAGAATAAAGACGGCGCGCGCAACTCACACACCTCACACGCCGAGGTGATGATGTCGCTCGACGGCAAAGGACGTGAGAACGAAGGCCGGGTAATCGGCGCAGCACTCGAATACGGCGGCAACTACAAGCTGATGTTCGACACAGACGACACCGACTATCATCAGTTCTTCGCCGGCATCAACGAGGAAAACTCCGAGTACAATCTTGCCAAAGGCGAGACTTTCGTCACCCCTCCGCTGGCACTCACCTACTCCGAAGAAGGTCTTAGCGGTGCGAGCCGCAACTTCCACCGCTGGGGACGCAACCACCGCCTTGCCCACGGCAACGACATGCGCAAAGTGCTGCTCAACAGCTGGGAAGGCGTTTACTTCGACATTAACGAGGAAGGTATGCAGCAGATGATGGCCGACATAGCCGACATGGGCGGCGAGCTCTTCGTGATGGACGACGGCTGGTTCGGCGGCAAATATCCCCGAAACAACGACTCGACGAGCCTCGGCGACTGGGTCGTAGACACGAACAAACTTCCCGGCGGCATCAACGGCCTCATCGACGCAGCCGACAAACGCGGCATACGTTTCGGCATATGGATTGAGCCCGAAATGACCAACACCGTATCGGAGCTCTACGAGAAACATCCCGAGTATATAATAAAGGCCCCCAAACGCGAAGCCGTCCAGGGCCGCGGCGGCACACAGCTTGTGCTCGACCTGGCCAATCCCAAGGTGCAGGATATTGTGTTCAACATCGTCGACACACTCCTCACCAAATATCCCCGTATTGACTATATCAAGTGGGATGCCAACGCTCCGATTATGAACCACGGCTCGCAGTATCTCACCGCCGACAACCAGAGCCATCTTTACATCGACTATCACCGCGGTCTCGAAGCCGCCCTCAAGCGCATACGCGCCAAGTATCCCGATGTCACAATCCAGGCCTGCGCCAGCGGCGGCGGACGTGCCAACTGGGGCATACTGCCCTACTTCGACGAGTTCTGGGTGTCGGACAACACCGACGCACTGCAGCGCATATACATGCAGTGGGGCACGAGCTATTTCTTCCCGGCAGTGGCTATGGGCTCGCACATATCGGCGTCGCCCAACCACCAGACCAACCGCATAGTGCCTCTGAAATTCCGCACGGACGTGGCGATGAGCGGACGTCTGGGCATGGAGATTCAGCCCAAGAACATGACCGACGAAGAAAAAGAGCAGACGCGCCGTGCCATAACCGACTACAAGCGCATACGACCGATAGTACAGCAGGGCGACATTTACCGTCTCCTCTCGCCCTACGACGGCAAGGGAGCAGCATCGCTCATGTACATCACTCCCGACAAAGACAGCGCCGTATACTACTGGTGGAAGACCGAGCAATTCGTCAACCAGCAGCTGCCACGCGTGACAATGGCCGGCCTCGACCCCGACAAGACTTACACTATCACCGAGCTCAACCGTGTCGACAACAAGCCGCTGCCTTACGAAGGCAAGAAATTCACCGGACGCTTCCTTATGTCCAACGGCCTTGAGATGCCTCTGAGCCACGACGTAGACTGGCACAAACGCAACGACTACGCATCGCGCATTCTTCTGCTCAATGCAGAGTGATTAACATAACGACACTGACAACAAGACAATTACTGCAACACAATGAATTACAGAACATTTCTTGTCACCTTTTCGGCGACTGCCGCACTCTCCGCTATGGCTCAGAGTGTGGTGGCTCCGGCCATTCCGCGTGACGAAAAAATAGAACAGCAGGTTGAGCAGACCCTCGCGCGCATGACGCTCGACGAGAAAATCGGCCAAATCTGCGAACTTACAATTGATGTCATACAGGACCGCAACAACACTGCCGGCGGCTTCGTGATTGACGAGGCCAAGCTCGACAGCGTCATCGGCAAGTACAAAGTCGGCTCCATACTCAATGTTCCGGCCGGCGTGGCTCAGGACACAGCCATGTGGCACAACCTTATACGCCGCATCCAGGAGAAATCACTCGAGACCATGGGTATTCCCTGTGTCTATGGCGTCGACCAGATTCACGGCACCACCTACACCCTCGGAGGCACATTCTTTCCACAGGGCATCAACATGGGCGCCACTTTCAACCGCGGCCTCACACGCCGAGGAGCCGAAATCAGCGCCTACGAGACTCGCGCCGCAAGCATTCCGTGGACCTATGCGCCTGTTACCGACCTCGGCCGCGACCCCCGCTGGCCCCGCATGTGGGAAAACTACGGCGAGGATGCCTATCTCAATGCAGAAATGGGCCGTGAGAGCGTGCTCGGCTTTCAGGGAAAAAATCCCAATGACATCGGCTCCGACAATGTGGCCGCCTGCATGAAGCACTTCATGGGCTACGGCGTGCCGGTGACAGGCAAAGACCGCACTCCGTCGTCAATTTCCGAGCAAGACATGCGCGAGAAGCACTTCGCGCCTTATCTCGAAATGGTGCGCAACGGCGCCCTCTCGGTAATGGTCAACTCGGCAAGCAACAACGGCATACCTCTCCACGCCAATTACGAACTCCTCACTAAATGGCTTAAGGAAGACCTGAACTGGGACGGCCTGATAGTGACCGACTGGGCCGACATCAACAATCTCTATACCCGTGAGCGTATCGCCAAAGACAAGAAAGATGCCATTCGCATAGCTATCAACGCCGGCATCGACATGGCCATGGAACCCTACAACTGGGACTTCTGCCCCTTGCTGAAGGAACTCGTCGAGGAGGGAGCCGTGCCCATGAGCCGCATTGACGACGCCGTGCGCCGCGTGCTGCGCATGAAATACCGCCTCAACCTCTTCGAGCAGCCGTGGACAAATCCGGCCGACTATCCGCTTTTCGGCAGCCAGGAACACGCCGCCGAGGCTCTTGCCGCAGCTGAAGAATCCATCGTGCTTCTTAAGAACAACAATAACCTTCTTCCGCTGAAAAAGGGAGTGAAAATACTTGTAGTAGGCCCCAACGCCAACTCCATGCGCACTCTCAACGGCGGTTGGTCGTACACCTGGCAGGGTGACCGCGCCGACGAGTTCACCGCACAATACAACACCATTTACGAAGCCCTCGCAGACAAATTCGGCAAGGACAACGTGACTCTCGCACAAGGTGTCACCTACCCCAAAGGCGGCAACTGGTGGGAAGACGAGGCTACAGGAATCGACAAAGCCGTGGCAGTTGCCGCAAACGCCGATGTGATTGTGGCATGTGTGGGCGAGAACTCATACTGCGAGACTCCCGGAAATCTTACTGACCTCACACTGAGCGAAAATCAGCTCAATCTTGTGAAAGCACTCGCAGCTACGGGCAAACCCGTGATTCTTGTTCTCAACGAGGGCCGTCCGAGAATCGTGGCTCAGATTGAGCCTCTTGCACAGGCTGTGATTGATGTGATGCTTCCCGGAAATTACGGAGGCGACGCACTGGCAAACCTTATGGCCGGCGATGCCAATTTCAGCGGCAAACTGCCGTTCACCTATCCCCAGGAAATCAATTCGCTCTTCACTTACGACCATAAAGTATCGGAAAATATGGCCGAAGTAATGGAAGGAGCATACAACTACGACGCCAACGTGACGGTTCAGTGGCCATTCGGACACGGTCTGAGCTACACGGATTTCAAATACTCAAATCTGCGGGCCGACAAAAGCAGTTTCGACAAAGACGACACTCTTACATTCAGTGTTGACGTAACCAATACGGGAAATGTTGAGGGTAAGGAAAGTGTTCTTCTTTTCAGCAGTGACCTCGTGGCGTTGCTCGTACCCGACAACCGGCGTCTGCGCAACTTCGAGAAAATCAGTCTGAAGCCCGGGGAGACACGTACTGTGACTATGGAAGTGCCGGCATCGGCTCTGGCGTTCGTGGGCGCAGATGGCAAATGGGTACTCGAAGAAGGCGATTTCCGCATTTCCACCGGCAATCAGGCAGTGACAGTTACATGCACCGATACATACAAATGGGAAACGCCTAATAAATAATTGCCAAATTGACGCAAAATCATTACTTTTGTGCCATAAACCTAAAAAACTTCTGCTTTATGAAAATCGATTTTGGCACGGCAGTACGTCTGTTCTTCAAGAAGTATGCCACATTCACCGGCAGGGCCACCCGCGCCGAGTACTGGTGGGTAATGCTTTTCCTATTTCTTGTAAGTTTAATTCTCAGCTGGTTTGGCGAATTCGGCACAAAAATCGGCTATGCGTTCAGCCTTGCATGTGTCGTTCCTCAGTTCGCTCTCTCAATGCGCCGTCTGCACGACAGCGGCCTCACCGGGTGGATTGCGGGCATATACGCCCTGCTTGGAATTGCAATTCTGGTATGGGTCTTTGTAGCCGGCGGCAACACCCTTTACACCTTAACGCTTGCTCCCGAGACTCTTGATGCTTCTCAGATTATCGAATTCTATAAGGCGATTGCATGGCCTATTCTCTGCTCGGTACTCATCAGCATCGTATGGATTGTGCTTATGTGCCGCAAGAGCGACGGAGACAATCAGTACGGCCCCGCTAACGGTAACATGCCCTCTCCCGAATAATAAGAAAAACAACGCAAAGCGTTGACTGTAAAATCCGGATATGCACGATGCATTTCCGGATTTTTTGTCATATACCTAATAATGAAGCTGCTTCGGCGAGAGTATCGACAGAAGCGGCTCCCTCAGGAGGGGTTTTACGCGCCTTGTCGCAGTGCTGAGGCTGAAGCAGTATGCCCTGCCAGCCGGCACGGAGAGCTCCAGCGATGTCGGTATCGGGGTTGTCGCCAATCATAAGGTGTGCCGAAGCATCGGTACAAGCGGCCCGCTCCATGGCATGTACGTACAGGCGCGTATCGGGTTTGGCAACACCTATATCGTCGCTCAGCACGGTGAGGTCGACATGCGGAGTAAGACCGGCATTGAGCATCTTGCGATGCTGCACATCGGCAAAACCGTTGCTGAGCACCCCCACGCGCACTTCAGCGACATGGAGGCGACGCAGGAGGTCAAAGGCACCGTCGACAGTGGCCTTCTCCTGGGCGAGGAAATCGAGATAAAGCGGGTCAAAACGCTCTGACATCCTGATAGCCACACAGTTATCAACACCGGCATCGGTGAGGGGACGGCGAAAACGCTCCATGCGGAGAAAAACAGTGGTTATTTCACCGCGTGAAAGCTGGTCCCACAGCGGATAATTGTGTCCTTCGTAGCACTCGCGCCAGGTGTCGGCATCGGGAAACCACTGACCGAGACCTTCTTCACGATAAAGACGGTCGAGGGCCCGTCGCGAATTGAGGGTGAAGTCAATAAGGGTATCGTCGAGGTCGAGCCATACCCATTTTATGTCGCAGCCATTATATCTCATTGATTTTCCACCACTTATAAGATATACCTTCATCGATATCGGCACGAGTGCGCTCTATGCGGCGCAGACGCTTCACAACCACGAGAGTAAGCGGAAGCACCAGGATTTCATATGCCGTCTTGAGCACCACTTGCGTCACCATAAGCGTGCAAATCATTGTCCATGAAAGCGTCCCGGCAAAAGCCACAGGAAAAAACACTGCCGAATCGACGCTTTCGCCGAAAAGAGTGGAGAGAATAGCTCGGAGCGAAAAGCCGCGGTCGCCCTGGCGGCGACGCATTCGGCTCATGACGTAGGCGTTAACCATTGAGCCGCAGAGGAATGCGGTGAAGCTGGCGGCGAGTATGCGTGGTACAGCACCGAATATCAGCGACATAGCTTCCTGTCCTTGCCACTCGGGCGTGCCGGGCAGGAGTATTCCGAGCTGCAACAGCAAGGATACCATCAGATTGGCCGCGAAGCCGAGCCAGATTACAAAACGAGCTTTACGGAAGCCGTAAACCTCAACCATGCAGTCGTTTATAATGTATGAAAGCGGAAACACAACCACACCGGCGGTGAGGGTAAGCGGGCCGAGAGCCACTGTTTTGATTTCCATTAAGTTGCTCACAATCAAGCACACACAGAAGAGTACGGTGAGCGTGAGAAATAGCGGCGACATGGCCGCACGGGTTTCTTTGTCAGTTTCTGTCATTTTTCTTGTTTTTTACGAGGTAGCAAGCACTCGGGGAGAGATTAAGAAGAGAGAAAAAATGAGGAGAGAGGAGATGAGTTGCTTATTCGCTTATTTTTTGAATTTGGGGTCGCATGTAAGGCCGACACCGAGCTTATTGAAAATCTTGTGGTCGACTTCACCGAGCATCACGGTGGAGTGTACCTGACATCCAAAAAGCTCGGGGAGCTTTTCGAGCGCACGGCGGCATTGCTCGTCGTGAGCGCTCAGCAGCGACAGGGCAACGAGTACCTCGTCGGTATGCAGGCGGGGATTGCGACTGCGGAGGTAAGCGGTCTTGGTATGCTGAATCGGCTCTATCATGTGCTGCGGAATCAGCTTGACCGAGTGGTCGATTCCGGCAAGATACTTGGTGGCGTTGAGGATAAGAGCCGCACTCGGGCCGAGGAGTTCGGAGCTTTCGGCGGTGATGATAGTTCCGTCCTGAAGCTCGATTGCCGAGCAGTGGTGGCCGCTTGCAGCGGCGCGCTCGCGTGCGGCGGCGATTGGACGACGGTAAACAGCCGGCTCAATTTTGGCCTGATTGAGAAGCAGACGGATTTTATTCACCTCCGACTCATCGGTGTAGCCCAGAGCGAATTTATTGAGGGCCGTGAAGTAACGGCGGATGATTTCGTTGTTGGACGCAACACGGCAGACCTCGTCGTCGCTGATGCAGAAGCCTACCATGTTCACACCCATATCGGTAGGCGATTTATAGGGATTCTCGCCGTAGATGCCTTCGAAGAGGGCGTTGAGGACGGGGAAGATTTCGATGTCGCGGTTATAGTTGATAGCGGTCTTGCCGTACGCCTCAAGGTGGAAGGGGTCAATCATATTGACGTCATTGAGGTCGGCAGTGGCGGCCTCATAGGCGATGTTGACGGGGTGCTTCAGGGGGAGGCTCCAGACGGGGAATGTCTCGAATTTGGCATAACCGGCACGTACGCCGCGGCGGTTCTCGTTGTAGAGCTGGCTGAGACACACGGCCATTTTGCCGCTGCCGGGACCGGGGGCAGTGACAATGACAAGAGGACGTGTCGTGGGGACATAGTCGTTTCGGCCGAAGCCTTCGTCGCTGTCAATCAGCTCGACGTTGTTGGGGTAACCGTCAATGAGATAGTGTACATAGGTCGGGATATCCATACGGCGCAGGCGCTCGCGGAAAGCGTCGGCACTGCTCTGGCCGTTGTAATGCGTGATAACGACCGAGCTGACCATAAAGCCACGGTTGATGAACTCGCTGCGGAGGCGGAGCACGTCTTCGTCGTAGGTAATGCCGAGGTCGTTGCGGACTTTGTTTTTCTCAATATCGACAGCGCTGATAACTATCACGATTTCGGCCCTGTCGCTGAGCTGGCTGAGCATTTTCAGCTTGCTGTCGGGCTGAAAACCGGGCAAAACGCGGCTTGCATGATAATCGTCGAAGAGCTTGCCGCCAAGCTCGAGATACAATTTGTTGCCGAACCGGGCGATGCGCTCCTTGATGTGTTCGGACTGGATTTTGAGATATTTCTCGTTATCGAAACCGTATTTCATAATGGGATACAAAATTACATAATTTTCCCAATAAAACGGGGATTCCCAGTCAGATTTTGCAAAATTTCCGAGAGAAAAGGTATATGAAAGTGTTATATGAAATATGAGAATCCGATATATCAATATACGGGCACTTTCATAGATTGCATAGCTTACTGGAGTTTATAACGGGTTATTTCTCGGGAACCGGAACATACTTCCTCGATTATCTCGCGGCATCGGGCCTCAGACAGTTTAATTTTTGTGCCGACGGCGATAAAGTCGGATAAGCGGGGATAACCTGTACCATTGACGGAGGTAGCGTGCTGGCCGTTATATCCTTCGCTGCATAGCGTGAGGTCATAGGCCGGAGCAAGACGCCAACGCCATACCCCGGATTCCGGGTCTCTGAGCACATAAAAACTGAAATTCTTGCAATGGTCATCCTTGTTGTCGGTAAGATAATTGAACAGCATGCGGCGGTACATCTGCTCCACATCTTCACGACTTTGGGTGATATACCCCGTGAGAGCGAGAAGATTTGAGTAGTCCATGAACGGTTCTCTAAGAGATATGCACATCAAACCTCCGGCCGTTGCGGTATGCAGGCGATTGCCGCTGCTATCTATGTCGAACCGCCGGGAAGCTAAGTAGCGCCCGTTGACAAGTCGGAAATCGGGCACAATGATTCCGCTTTTTCGTGCTATTTCATTGTATCTGTATTCCTGAATCCCCATATCGGCCGGGTCATAAGTATGGCGAAACTTGACTATCCAGTGACCTTCGGAATCCGAAAATACAGCTTTAGGACGTGCGCCGCCGCTGTTGCCGCTATTGTACAGCAACAGCCCGGCATCATTATCCTGCTGTTCTTTCAGAACTTCAAGAGCAATCTGCTGAAGCCTGTCGAAATCGGTTACAGGCTCTTCCCGGTCAAGAATAACCGACGGAGAATAACAGAGAGCGCCCATACCGTTATCACCCACAATGGCGAGCCGGTCTAACGAAGACAAGTCCGAATCATTTATACCTTTGCGCAGCAATGCCTTGTGAAGAAGATAACGACCGTAACCATCGGGCAGACTGTCTTCAAAAATACCGAAATTGCCATAAAACGGCTGAGGCCTGGCAATAAATACGCCGGGCTTCAGCGGCAGTTCAAGCGGTGATATGCTGAATCCGTCGGCGAGCCATAATCTGTCGTATTCAAAGACATTAAGGCGGTTGTCCGGCGTAAGCGACAATGTGCCGACCGTCCGGCCGCGAAACATGACTTTAAGTTGCTCGGTCTTATTCATGATTTCTTATTTTTAACGTATGCTCTTTTATCACCGCTCTTACGGCGAATCAAATCAAGCTCCTCCATAGTATCAAACTTAGATGTTGCAAACAATTGACGCATTTCGGATGCATATCCCAAAGCCATAGCCAGCTTGACAAGCGATTCTAATGCTATAAGTCCTTTCTGCTCAAAGCGTGCTACGGTAGACAAGGGAACTCCGGAGAGTTCGGAAATGCGCTGTCTGGTGATATTTTTCTCTACCCGACGCATACGGAAGTTCTCCGCAATCTGTCGGGCGATATCCTCGGCATCATCCAGCACAAATCCGTCCAATACAGACAACATATTATCATTATTTACATATTCCACCATAATACTACCATTATTTTGATACAAATATAATCATTTATTCCGAGATGTGCAAATCGAATAATTGAAATTCCGGGCAAAAATTGGTCAGGTAAAGGATAATTGTTATCTTTGCCGTATAAATACTCAAAACAACAACAGAACTACGCTATATGGCTACTAAACCGTTTCACTATCAGGAAATGTTTCCTCTCGGCCCGGACACAACCGAGTACTACCACCTTACGTCGGATTATGTGCACACCGAGAACTGGGGCGGACACGAATTTCTTGTCGTAGACCCGCAGGCACTTACGGTACTTGCCCGTCAGGCAACCCACGACAATGCATTCATGCTGCGTCGCGAGCACAATAAAATGGTCGCTTCAATTCTGTCCAACCCCAACGCAAGCCAGAACGACAAATTCGTGGCGCTCACCATGCTCCGCAATGCCGAAATCGCAGCCAAAGGCCAGCTTCCGTTCTGCCAGGACACGGGCACAGCTATCTGCCATGCCTCGAAAGGCCAGAACGTGTACACGGGCTGCAACGACGAGGAGCGTATTTCGGAAGGCGTCTACCTCACATATACCACTGATAATCTCCGCTACAGCCAGAATGCTCCTCTGACAATGTACGAGGAAGTGAACACCGGCTGCAACCTCCCGGCACAGATTGACATCCACGCCACCGAGGGCAATGAATACCATTTCCTCTTCGTGGCAAAAGGCGGCGGCTCGGCCAACAAGACATATCTCTATCAGGAGACCAAGGCCACAATCAATCCCGACAAGCTCGTGCCTTTCCTTATTGAGAAAATGCGCAGCCTCGGCACGGCAGCCTGCCCTCCCTACCATATCGCTTTCGTAATCGGCGGCACATCGGCCGAGAAGAATCTCGAGGTAGTGAAGAAGGCATCGGTGAAATATCTCGATTCGCTTCCCACCCACGGCAACGAATACGGCCATGCTTTCCGCGACATCGAGCTTGAGAAAGTGCTCAAGAAAGCGAGCGAAGAACTCGGCCTCGGCGCCCAGTTCGGCGGCACATGCTACGCACACGACATCCGCGTGATTCGTCTGCCGCGTCACGGCGCATCGTGTCCTATCGGCATGGGCGTAAGCTGCTCGGCCGACCGCAACGTAAAAGCCAAAATCAACAAAGAAGGTCTGTGGATTGAAAAACTCGACACCAACCCCGGCGAACTGATTCCTGAAGAATACCGCAAGCAGGGCGAAGGCGAAGTTGTGAAAATCAACCTGAACCGTCCGATGAAAGAAGTGCTCGCCGACTTGTCAAAATATCCCGTGTCGACACGTCTGTCGCTCTCGGGCACTATCATCGTGGGCCGCGACATCGCCCATGCGAAAATCAAGGAGCGTCTTGACAACGGCGAGCCAATGCCCCAGTATCTCAAAGACCACCCCATTTACTACGCCGGTCCGGCCAAGACACCGGCAGGACTTCCCTCGGGCTCGTTCGGTCCAACCACCGCAGGCCGTATGGACTCGTATGTAGACCAGTTCCAGAGCGCAGGCGGCTCGATGATTATGATTGCCAAGGGCAACCGCTCGCAGCAGGTGACCGACGCATGTCACAAGCACGGCGGCTTCTATCTCGGCTCAATCGGCGGCCCGGCAGCTATCCTCGCCTACAATTCAATCAAGAGCGTGGAACTGCTCGAATACCCCGAATTAGGCATGGAAGCTATCTGGAAGATTGAAGTCGAAGACTTCCCTGCATTCATCCTCGTCGACGACAAGGGCAACGATTTCTTCACCCAGATAAACGAAAAATGCAAAATCTGTCCTCTCAAAAAATAATCAGGGCATCGCATAACATAACAGTAACATAAAACCTGCGGCGGAGCTCTGGTAAAACAGGCTCCGCCGTTTTTTCATCCCGCGGAAAAACTTTTTAGAGGGAAATAAGATTTTCTTTAGAGAGGCCGACGCGATTAATCGCGTCCTTACTTCTAATTTAATCGCAAAATAAAAATATATTGGCCGATGAAGTACAACTGTTTTCTAAGCCGTTTCATACTGACACTGATGATTTCATTTCTATCATTTTTCAGCTCAGAAGCATCGGATAACGGCTCACCGAAATTCAAGAACCCGGACTTTGCCTACCCTCAGACGGTACTCAAGGATGCACGAGGAATGCTTAAAAAAGCTGATACCGCCGGCGAACCCTATGCAGGAGAAATGCGCCTGCGCGCCGCAATTGAAATATGCTCGGCCGCGCAGTCGATTGACTATGATTCAATCTTCACACAACCGGCCATGGTCGAGCGCTTGATTGCCGCATCGTCAGGTGACAAAGCCGCCCAAGCTATGCTTACCATATATGAGGCAAAACTTTACTCGGACATATACACTGCACGCAAATATAAATATGACCGCGTCGACGCTCCGCTCGAACCGTATCCGGCCGACATATCGGCATGGAGCGGACTTCAGTTCCGCACACGCATAGCCGCCATTCTCAAAGAAGCACTCGCTGAGGCGCCCCAGACACCGCTGGACCGCTTCTCTGCATCGCTCGACTATTCGCCCCGGGCTCTCGAGTATCTGCCCACAGTCGCTGACTTTGTGCGCTATACCGCAAGCCAGATTTACGACAATCTGCGCACTGTCAAGGAGAATTATCTCGCCGAACGCAAAGCCATCTGTGAGGAAGGAATAAAAGCCGCCAAAGAAGGCTCGGCACCCTATTTCTACTGGTCGTGCGCCCTGATTGAGATTGAGAACCGAGGCGATGACCTGACAAAAGCTCTCGACAGCTTATATGCAAAATGGAAGGACAACGAAGCGGCACGATATGTGCTCGCTGAGCTTGCCGAACGCTCGCAGGGCCGCTACAACTACTATATAGAGGAACCACTTGAAGAGACTGAGGACGGGCAGGGAACAGCAAATGACGCAAAAATAGCCCGACGCGACAAGTTGATTTCGTTTTTAAAGGCATCGCTTTCGCAGTTCCCGTCGTGGTATAACAACAATGCCCTGCGCAATGCCCTCAACAGCCTGAGTCAGCCGTCCGCATCAATCGAAGCTCCGTCGATGGTTGCTCCGGGTACTCCGTTCGACATTAAAATCAACTACTCATTCGCCAAAAAAATCAGCGTAAGCATCCATTCACTTCCGGCGATTACTAACAATCTCTCGAGCGAAGGAATACTGCGCGGTATGCCCCGTGTCTACAGCACAGAGGTTACCGGGACTGAAACCGACGGCACAAGCACAGTGTCGGCGACCATACCAAATCCGGGCAAATACGCCATTGTGATGTATGTCGACGGCAAGAAAGCCGAAAGCAGCTGGAATCCGCTCTTAGTCACACCTCTTATGGGTGTAGCCGTGGGCCGCGGTGAAGATATAGACGCCATTGCCACCGATTTCATCACCGGCGCACCTCTGAAAGGCGTGAAAGTGAACATACAACAGCGTGTCAACCGCAGCATAAGCACAACTTTCGCCGGAAGCACCGACGGCGACGGGCTCCTGGCTTTCAAGGCTCCCACAGACCGCGGATATGCCAACCGCTGGCTCACATTCGCATACCAAGGACGTACATATGATTTTGACAACAATGTGCGCATCTATAATTACCACGAACCCTCGGAAACACCGCAGCGCAGCGTACAGATACTCACCGACCGACCGATATATCATCCGGGCGACAGCATAAACTGGGCCGTAGTGCTTGCCTCGAAAGTCCGCGGCCAGGAAGCCAAGGTCGATGCCGGCATACAGCTCAAAGTGACGCTTTATGACGCAAACGGTCAGGAGGTACACACCGACAGTGTGACGACCGATGCCATGGGCCGAGCCTTCGGCACATTCGCAACCAAAGAAGGTGTGCTGACTGGCTATTATTCGATACGGACACGCAGCACCGACGATAAATATCAGGCCGGACAAGGTGTAATGGTGAGCGATTTCAAGGCTCCAGAAATCGAGGTCAATGTAACTTCGGTGAAACGTGACGCGCCGACACCCGGAGCCGTTACCCTCGAAGGCCGCGTAAGCACATACTCCGGAATGCCCGTAAGCAACGCAACAGTAGACATAAGCGTGACCGGCGCATCGCGCTGGCGCTGGTTCGTGCCGCAAGTCAATGTCGGCTCGGTAAGCAGCACGACCGACGCAGAAGGCAATTTCACCGCCGTTGTTCTCGAAACGATGCTCTCGGCAAAATACGACAACGGCAAGCCCTACACGGCATTCACAGCCGCCGTAACGGCGACATCGGCGACAGGCGAAACCGCAACCACATCGAAGAACTTTATCACCGGCAAGCCCTATGCGCTCACAGCCGACATTGCCGGCATAGCCGACAGCGACAAACCCTTCACTTTCACCGTCAACGCATACGATGCCGACGGAGCGGAGAAATCCATTCCGCTGCGCTGGGATTTGCAGCAGGACGGAAAGACAGTAGCAGGCTACGGCGGCGAGATTACATCGGGACAGGCCGTTACCGCCGACTTCCCGGCACTCGCATCGGCTGAATACAAGCTTGTGGCACGTCCGGCCGACAGCACCCTTGCCGATACATACACATCGGGCGCAATATCGTTCTACAGCATACGCCGCGGCACAATGCCCGAGAGTGTGCCGGCCCTCTTCGTGCCCGTGACAAAGGCCGAAGTAAAGAACCGAAAAGCCGAAATCACAGTAGGCGCTAACTGCGACAGGCTGTATGTCTACAGTTTCGTAAGCACCGACGCAAAATTCTATTCACGGCAGCTGCATAAATTATCAAAAGGCTTCTCGACAATCAAGGTCGACCTTCCCGAAAACACCGCCAAATGCGACATAAAGCTCATTGCTGTTTATAAAGGCAAAGTGCTTACAGCCGACATATTCCCCGTAGTGCCCGAGGCACCCAAGACAGAGATTGTGGCTGAAAGCTTCCGCGACCGTCTCGCACCGGGGACGCCCGAAACATGGCGTTTCCGTCTGATGCACGGCAACGGAGCGCTCCCCGACGCCGGTGTAATAGCCACTATGTACAACCGGGCCCTCGAAGCACTGCAGCAGGGCCAGTGGCCATCGGCTTTCCCGTTCTACGAGAGCACATATTATACGACTATCAATAATCCGCGTCTATACAACACCACGACTTCGGCGACAATCTACTTCAAATGGCTTGAAGAAGCTCAGGTGGAATGGCCGTCGTTCAAATTCGGTCTGAACGGCTACGGTGTAGTGCAGTACAAGAGAATGCGCGCAGCCGGCGCAAACGCCATGGTCACATTCGATGCCGCTGCTCCGCTTATGGGAAAACTTGAAGGCTTAGCAACTGAATCAGCATCGGAAGACGATGTCGCCGAAGCCGAAACAGGAGCAGTCTCCGGCGAAGAAGCAGAAAGTGCAGAAGACTCACAAAACAGCAACAACACGCCCGAGTACCGCGAGGGCGAAGTGCTTCAGGCTTTCTGGATGCCGAATCTCGTGACCGACGCCGAAGGCAACGTCGACATTGTGTTCAACGTTCCCAACGCCAACGGCCAGTGGCTCTTCAAGGCCTTCGGATGGACGAAAGAAGCCAGATGCGCCGCGTACAGCGCCATCGCCACGGCAAACAAACCCGTCATGGTGCAGCCCAATCTGCCGCGTTATCTGCGTCAGGGCGACACGGCACGGATACTTGCCACCGTATTCAACAACACCGAGGGCAACGCAAGCGTCGCAACCACGGTTGAAATCTTCGACATAACAACAGGGCGCACAATAAGCTCGGAGACATTCACCGACAAAATCGCACCGATGAGCTCGGCGATTGTAGGAGCGGATGTCAAGGCTCCCGTCAATGCATCGGCAATCGGCTACCGCGTTCGCTCAAGAGCCGGCAATTTCACTGACGGCGAACAGTCGGCTATACCCGTGCTCGCATCAGCCGCCACCGTTATAGAAAGCACCGAGTTCTATCTCAATCCCAAAGATACCAAACCGTTCAGTCTTACGGTGAACGCACGCAAGGACGCACAGCTCACGCTTCAGTACTGCCAGAATCCTGTGTGGACGGTGGTAAAAGCCATGCGAGGAATCAACAGCAAGAAAGCCATCACCTCGACTGAGGCAGCCGGCAACATATTCTCGGCCCTTGCCGCCAAATACATTGTTGAAAAGAATCCCGATATAGCCGCCGCAATCAGGCAGTGGAGCGAAAATCCGTCGGAAGAAGCGCTTACGTCAATGCTCTCCAGAAACGAAACGCTTAAAAAACTGATGCTCGACCAGACACCGTGGGTACAGGCAGCACAGTCGCAGACAGCCCGCATGGCCGCTCTCGCCGACTTGCTCGCACCCGAAAAAGCCGAGAAAGCTATAGCCGAGGGCAAAGCTGCGCTTGCCAAATTCCAACAGGCCGACGGAGGATTTGCCTGGGGCTCGTGGAGCAACGAATCGTCGCAGTGGTCGACGGAATGCGTCCTTACGACCCTCGGCATAGCGAACTCACTCGGAATGCTTGAGCCCGGCTTCAACGACATGCTTGAGCCCGCTTTCGTATGGCTGCAGAAAGAAGCAACCAGACCGCGCCGCCCCGAGACAGACGAAGACGTGGCGCTGATTGCCACATTCTTCCCCTCCTATAAGAAGACCGTTGAAGGCAGCAGCCTTATCCGCCGCACAGTGGGTGCCGTGGCACGTAACTGGCGCAACGACAACAGCACCGGCAAGGCTTATGATGTACTCATACTCAACGGCAACGGCCGGAGCGCCGAAGCCGCCAAGGTGATGAATTCCATACGTCAGTTTGCTGTCACCAAAGCGGGCATGGGTCTCACTTTCCCCAATGTGAGCGACATACGAGGATACGCCACAATCATCCAGGCCTACAAGACCATGAATGCGCCTGAAACAGAAATCGACGCACTCCGTCAATGGGTGATAGTACAGGCACAGGCCACCGATGACCTCGGCGCACATAATCCCGACTACGTCATAGCCGCCGTACTCCTCACAGGCAGCGACTGGACATCGGTGCCCGTATCGCAGAATGTGACGGTCAACGGCCAGCCACTGAAGATTGATGCCATTGAAAGCGCGTCGGGCTACTTCGCACAGACACTTCCGGCTCAGGGTAAAGTGACTGTGACCGTAACGCCAAACGGAGTGACGCCGTCGTACGGCTCAGTGATTTCAATCGGCAACGAACCGATGAAGAGCGTAAAAGCACAGCAGGGCCGCGACCTTTCAATCGAGAAGCGTTTCCTCGTAGAAAAAGATGGCAAATGGACCGAGACGAATCAGTTCGCTCTCGGACAGCGTGTACGCGTGCAGCTGATTGTAAAGGCCAAGCGCAACCTCGAGTACGTGACAATCTCCGATGAGCGCCCGGCATCGTTCGAACCGGTCGACCAGCTTCCGGGCTACGTATGGGACGGCTCGCTGTCGTTCTACCGCGAGAATCTCGACGCGACGACCAATCTGTTCGCAGGCTATCTGCCGCAGGGTACATACCATATCACCTACGATATGACAGCAGCCGCAACAGGCACTTTCATTTCTGGCATAGCAACTCTGCAAAGTCAGTATGCGCCCGAACTGACAGCACATAGCGCCGGCAATCAGATTACCGTTGAATAAACAGAATACCCCATTACCGCGAAAGAGGCCCAGCAAGGGCCTCTTTCATTGTTTTCATACCGTATATATTTTATTTTGCTCAGTCGTATATTATTAATATTTGCCGTATTAGATATTTTTTATATCTTTGCAGAAAAATTACACAGACACCTTTTGTATGATATCCAGATTCATCTCCTTAGCAGTAATTGCTTTATTTATCTACATCACTCCGTGCTACTCCGCTCCGGTAATTTGCGCCGACAGACCTGAAATTGGCTTCCTGCAGTCGGACAACAACGAGGGGAAAGAAGTAATACGCACCGGAGAACTCACTGTATGGCCCAAGCGCGTAACAAATTATCTTAGAGGTTGTTTAATAACCAATGTGAATAATAAATAAGCATCGGTCGAATATTCAG
>CAJUKF010000023.1 GCA_910587355.1 uncultured Muribaculaceae bacterium | reverse complement strand
TCATAACGCTCCGTAAACTCACTTCTGTTAACAAGCATTTTTAAACAACCTCTAATATTACCCTTCCCAAGTATGGGCTTACCGTCAACAACACCACGCTTAAGATTACATCTGACAATGGCTTTGAAGGTGACGCGGAGGTGATGACCATGTTCTATGATATGGAAATGTCTCAGGATTTAATTGTAAAATGTTCTGCTCTTGATATTAAGGAATCCGGGACTTACACTCTTCACGTTCCTGCAGGTTTTGTAACTGACGGCACATCATCGAACGAAGCTGTTGATTTCAGCTGGACATACACTTATACAGGTGGTTCCGAGGGTCCCGATACCCCTGCGGAGCTTGTTGTTAAAAGCGTCAGTGTAGGTGGCGTAGATATCAAAACTACACCTACTCTCGCTGCGATTAATCCCAATGACGAAATCGTAGTGAATATCGACCCGATTCCCGAAGCCGTGATGCTGGCTGTTGAATTCAAAGATGTGACCAACGATGAATATATCCGCGGTTTCGAGATTCGTGACATTCCTACGAACCCCGATGTGGTAGCAAAACCCGCAGAGGGCTACTATCGCACTGTTGCCGGCGGCAATGCCGTGAACAAATTCTATGCAGGCACAGAATACAGCATCACAGTGACCGGCTACAGCTCCATCAATGCAGGCGACCCCACCAATATGGTATGGGGACCTCAGACCGTTACTTTCGAGGGCACTACCGAGCCTTACAAATACAGCCCCGTAACTGTTGTAAGTGTTAGTCCTGCCGACGGAGCAGAAATCACTGATGCCTCTCAGCCGATTGTCATCACATACTCGGCTCCCGTAGATGTTGACAAGGTAGAGGCTTCGACCGGCGGTCAGATGTCTACGATTGTAGATATGCTCCCGTATGCCACACCGAATGCAGACAAGACTGTCTGGACAATCAAACCCGGCAGCTCTTTTTGGGAAAGCAGTGACAACTCGTGGATGTTTATGGTCTACGCCAAGGACGAAAACGGCCTTGTGGTGAAAGGTAATTTCGGAGAAGACGCAGACTCGTATTATCAGGTTACCTACGGTTGCTATATGGCTTGGCCTTTGGTTGACCTCTCACCCGCATCCGGCATGGTTGAAGAGCTTTACAGCTTTACTATTACCAATCCCAAAGGCATAGGCCTGAGCTGGAACTATGTGCCTTATGTAATCAACGAGGCCGGCGAGACCGTAGCCAAGGTCGATATGAATTCACAGATTCAGTATGATGCCAACGGTACTGACATCAGCACGCTTCCCATGGGTGACTATGTTGCTGTCAAAGCTACTTTCCACCTCACCGCTCCTATTACCGAGCCCGGCAAGTATACACTCGTATCTCCGCGTTCGGCATACGCTATCGGCACTCAGTATGAAGGCGAATACAACCGCTACTTCGAGACAGAGTACACAGTAGTCAAGATGCCTAAGGTGAAAGTAGACGTAGAGCTCGTGAACTTCGCCAATGTATCATTTGAAGTTCTCGAAGGCAAGGACGCTACCGTAGGTCTTACTCCTTCGGCCGACTGGAAGCTCGCTACCCTTACGCTCAACGGCGAGGATGTGACTTCGGACGTGGCAGACAACGCCTATACAATCGCAGCGATTGAGGCTGACGCCAAGCTTGTTGCCACATACGAGTACGCTTACGAAGTAGAGACCATTCAGACTTCGGGTGTTGTCGACGTAGCCGGCAAGCAGATTACTGTTGCCAACGACGGCGACCGCATCTCGGTTGAAGGTGTAGCCGAAGGCGACACTATCAAGGTTTACACCGTGAACGGTATGGTTATTGCCAACGTGGTGGCCGAGCAGGATATCGTGAAGATTTCGTGCCCCACCGGTCAGGTATACATCGTAGTAATCAACGATAAGGCTGTGAAAATTCAGCACTAATCTCATATGAGCTGCCGCCGGACGGCGGCTCAGAATGACATCAATCTCCGCAGACCGGGTCTCTTAAGACCTGTCTGCGGAGATTTTTTACAGTAGCGGCACTGCCGTGGTTTATGCCCGTTCCAAAAAAAATTCGTAATTTTGCAGCGTTGATTATGAATAACGACAGAAAAATACTTGTCACCGGCTGTAACGGCCAGTTGGGTTGCGAATTGCGGAACCTACTCGGCGAGCGTGCCGTATATGTCGACCGTGAGGACTTGGACCTCACCGACCGTGATGCAGTCGAGCGATTCATGCGTATAGGCGATTTCGCCTATGTAGTGAACTGTGCGGCCTATACGGCCGTGGACCGGGCCGAGGAGGAAAAACTGGCCTGCTCGCAGGCGAATGTCGACATAGTGGAGAATCTGGGCCGTCCGGCCGAAGAACTCGATTACCGCATCATACATATCTCGACCGACTATGTTTTCGACGGTCACAGCTGGCGCCCTTACAACGAGAGCGACAAGCCCGAGCCGCTGTCGGTGTACGGTTCGACGAAACGCCGCGGCGAAACAGCGCTCTTAGGTCTCGCACCGGGAAGCATGATTATCCGAACAGGCTGGCTTTATTCATCCTACGGTCATAATTTTGTAAAAACAATTCTCGAGCACGGCCGAAAGGGTGCTGGGCTGCGTGTTGTAGCCGACCAGATAGGTACTCCCACATATGCGGCTGATTTGGCGGCCTTTATAGTGAATAATGTTATTGACGGACACTGGACTCCGGGTATTTTCAATTATTCGGGCGAGGGCGTGGCTTCGTGGTACGACTTTGCGGTGGCCATTCTCGAGGAGGCCGGTATTTCCGCCCGCGTCACACCTATTCCCACAGACGAATATCCGACGGCTGCGGAGCGTCCGCTCTTCTCTGTGCTTGACAAAAGCAAAGTAAAAGCCGTCTACGGCATCACTCTGCCTCACTGGCGCAGCTCCCTGCGCGAGGCCATAAAGAAAATAATGCAGACAAATGGCTGATTATACCGACGAAATCAAACGGCGCCGCACCTTTGCCATAATATCGCATCCCGATGCCGGCAAAACCACTCTTACGGAAAAATTACTTCTCTTCGGTGGCGCAATTCACATAGCAGGCGCAGTAAAGAGCAACAAAATAAAGAAAACCGCGACCAGCGACTGGATGGAAATCGAGAAGCAGCGCGGTATCTCCGTGGCTACGTCGGTCATGGGTTTCAATTACGGCGACTATAAAATCAATATTCTCGATACACCGGGTCACCAGGATTTCGCCGAGGACACTTACCGCACGCTTACTGCCGTGGATTCGGTGATTATTGTCGTGGATGTGGCAAAGGGTGTCGAGACCCAGACCCGCAAGCTTATGGAAGTGTGCCGTATGCGCAACACTCCCGTGATTATATTCGTAAACAAGCTCGACCGCGAGGGCCGCGACCCCTTCGATATTCTTGACGAGCTTGAGTCGGAGCTGAAAATCAGTGTGCGTCCTCTTTCGTGGCCGATTAATATCGGCCAGAAATTCAAGGGAGTGTACAATATATTCGAGAAGTCGCTCGACCTATTCACTCCCGACAAGCAGCGCGCCACCGAGCGTGTGGAAATCGACCACGTGAACGACCCGCGGATTGACGAGGCGGTGGGCGACGCTGATGCATCCAAGCTGCGCGAAGACCTGGAGCTTATTGAAGGCGTCTACCCGGAGTTTGATGTGGAGGAGTATCTTGCAGGCCGTGTCGCACCGGTATTCTTCGGGTCGGCCCTCAATACCTTCGGCGTCAAGGAGCTGCTTGACTGCTTCGTGCAGATTGCGCCGTCGCCGCGTGCTGTGGAGGCAGTAGAGCGCAAGGTAGAGCCGTCGGAGAGTGAGTTCTCGGGTTTTGTATTCAAAATTCACGCCAACATGGACCCGAACCACCGTTCATGTATCGCTTTCGTGAAAGTCTGCTCCGGCAAATTCGAGCGCAATGCGCCCTACAAGCATATGCGTTCGGGTAAGGTGATGCGCTTTGCAGCGCCGACGGCGTTTATGGCTCAGAAGAAGAGCATTGTCGACGAGGCCTATCCGGGCGATATAGTCGGTATTCCGGATAACGGCAACTTTAAAATCGGCGATACGTTAACTGAGGGCTCCGAACTGCATTACAAGGGTCTGCCCAGTTTTTCTCCGGAGCTCTTCATGTATATAGAGAATGCTGACCCGATGAAGGCCAAGCAGCTCGACAAGGGCATCCAGCAGCTTATGGACGAGGGCGTGGCGCAGCTGTTCTACAATCAGTTCAACGGTCGCAAGATTATCGGCACGGTGGGTCAGCTTCAGTTCGAGGTGATTCAGTACCGTTTGTTGCACGAATACGGCGCCCAGTGCCGCTGGGAGCCAATGTCGATGTATAAGGCCTGCTGGATTGAGAGCGATGATGCTGCGGCGCTTGATGCATTCAAGAAACGTAAGCATCAGTTTATGGCGCTTGACCGCGAGGGCCGCGATGTGTTTATGGCAGACTCGCAGTTTGTGCTCACTATGGCGCAGAATGATTTTCCCAAGATTCGCTTTCATTTCTCGAGTGAATTCTGAGAGATGATGCCGTGGAAGTGGCGTATATTGCTGACATTGCGAATGTTATAGGTGTTGGGGTGCGGAGATTTCACGATGCCGTGGCTTCGCCACTCAACTGAGAATTATTTTGGAGCTCTCGGAGTAATCGGAGCTCTCGGAGTTCTCTGAGAGGGGTTGTGTGTAATGGTAATTGGGCGGCTTTCTCGCGCGGTTAAGGGACGCTCACCCGGCTATGCCTGATGTAGTTGTTGATGCTGTTCGCGATTCGGGAATGCGGCCTGTTGTGATTGCGGCAATGCGAGGGCAGAAGCGTTTGAGAATAAGGTAGGTGCATATGAGGGCAGCCGTAAGGATGATTGTGAAGGCTATCAAAGACAGCGCAAACGGTTTGTCGCCTATGTCAGGCATATGCTGTGCGTAGAAGTCGAAATGTGAGCACATACAGCGTGCCGGTGACTGAAATCCACAGGCGAGGGATGCGCCGGAGCAGACAATGAATCAGGGGTGACAGGGCACAGAGTATCAGCAGGTCGCGAATATACCATAAGGGCGTGTTTTGCGGAAACAGTTCGCTGTAGGAGAGCAGTGGTGCGGTAAAAGAGGCAATGGTGAATTGTGGCGATAGTCCGTGGAACAAGGCGCCCGCGATTTCGAGCACAAGCGGAAAGTAGACAAAGACAACGGCAACCGTGCCGAGCCTTTTCAGACGGCTTTTCATCTGCCGGGTGTAAACGGTGCGGTCGAAAGTTTCGGTACGGCAGAGTAGATAGCCTGATATGACGAAAAACATCGGGACCATGGCGTAAGCAGTGAATGCGAAGAAAAACTGTCCGATGAAATCGGTCAGTGGCGCGGCGTCGGGGTCGAAATCCGGCATGATTTCCTGTCGGATGTAGTGGCTGCATACCACCATAATGGCTGCGATGAATTTCACGGCATCGAATGTCCGTGAAGTAAGGGCCGTCCGGTCGATAGGCGATAAAGGCATTTTGTGCACGCTTTTTAGGAATTCGGGGCAAAATTACGGAAAAATACGGCCCGTGGGTCAAATTGTTGGCAAAAAGTATTGACAAGGGATGTCAAATGTGTTAATTTTGCGTGATTTTAGGTTTGCTGTATGCCTACGGCAGGCCATATTTTCCGTACAATGACACATAAACGCTTACGACGCATATCCACTCTGGGCTCTCGCATCACTTCGCTGGTGAGTGTGGCACTCGTTCTGATACTTCTGGGCCTGGCTGTATTTCTGGGCCTCTCCGGCAAGAATCTCACGGACGATGTGCGGCGCAATCTGGGTTTTGTCATTAAAATGGAGCGTGATTGCCCCGACAGCCAGACCAACATGCTGAAGCGAGCGCTGCTTGCATCGCCGGCGGTAAGCCGCATGACTTTCTCGTCGGCCGATGATATAATGGCCGAAGAAAGCCAGTATCTCGGGGAGGATATACGCGGCCTTCTTGATTCCAATCCTTACTCCGCGGAGTTTGATGTGCGCGTACGACCCGAATATGCAAGTGTAGACAGTATTGAAGCGCTTGTGGAGCGTTTCGGCAGCGTGGAAGGTGTGCATGAGGTTGTTACCGAGAGTGCCGTCATCGAAGGCGTTGACAGCATGCTCAAGCGTGTGGGGGCGGTTCTGCTTATTGTGGCGGCCATACTCCTCGCTGTGTCGGTGGCATTGATTAACAATACGATAAGTCTTTCGATATATGCGCGTCGCTTTGTGATTCACACCATGAAGCTCGTGGGCGCGACGGGGGGATTCATACGTCGGCCTTTCGTCATATCCGGCATGGTGAGCGGCATGATTGCAGGGCTGTGCGCCTCGGCATTTCTATGCGCGGTGCGCCTGTATATCGAGCGTCTTGACCCGACGCTTGCGCGTACATTGCCCTGGGAATGGGTAGCCCTCGTGTGTGTGGCGCTTACGCTTTTAGGCATGTCAATCTGCGTGATTACGGCTGCGGTGGCTACCAACCGCTATATCAGGGCTTCTTACGATGAAATGTTTCTAAAATAATATAATGTGCATCGGGTGTGACCTCGATGCATTATGGACAATCAATAATGTTTAAGATGACAGAAAGTCAGGAAAACAACAAAGAAAAACGGGGCATGCCGCTGCAGCGCGGCAATTTCATCGGCATGGCGATAGCCGGCGCGATGATAGTGCTCGGCTTTTTGCTGATGCTCGGCGGAAGCAGTACCGCCGAGGCCTTCAATCCCGATATTTTCAGCACGCGGCGTATAGTAGTAGGGCCAATCATAGCCTTTCTGGGCTTTGTGCTCATGGCTGTGGCCATTATCATTGACCCCGAAAAGCTTTTCCGGAACCGTAAGAAATAATTATGGATACAATCGACGCCCTTATAATGGGCATAGTACAGGGCCTTGCGGAATATCTGCCTATCAGTTCGTCGGGGCATCTTGAGATTTGCCGGGAAGTGCTCGGCCTTAAACTGTCGGGTGCCGACAGCCTTCAGTTCGACGTGACACTGCATGTGGCAACGGTGCTGAGCACGATTATAGTGCTTTGGCGCGAGTTCATGCCTCTGTGCAGGTCATTCTTTACTTTCAAGCGCGATGACAACTTCTACTATGTATGCAAGATTCTTGTGTCGTGCATTCCGGTGGCGGTTGTCGGGTTGTTTTTCAAGGATGCGATAGAGTCGCTTTTCGGCCAGGACCTTACCCTTGTGGGATACTGTCTGCTTGCCACCGCGGCACTGCTGACGTTCAGTTATTTCTTCCGTACGCGTCCTCTGACGGAATACGGACCTGCCAATTCATACCGTCCCCGCGACATTTCTTTCGCAGATGCGTTTGTCATCGGCTGTGCGCAGGCTGTTGCGGTGCTGCCGGGCCTCTCACGTTCAGGCACGACGATTGCCACCGGAATTCTTATTGGCGACAAGCGCGAGCAAGTGGCTCAGTTCTCCTTCTTTATGGTGATTATTCCCATTCTCGGCGAGGCGTTGCTTGATGTGAAGGATATGCTCGGTGCCGGGGCAGCCGACAGTGCGTCCACATCAATAGGTGCAGTCCCCGTGATTGTGGGCTTCATCGCATCGCTTATCGTTGGCTGTATCGCATGCAAGTGGATGCTCAGTATCGTAAAGAAAGGTAAGCTGATATGGTTTGCCGTATATTGCGTCATAGTCGCTCTTATCTGCCTTGCCAAGGGCTACAACCTTTTCTGAGCCGATGAATTTCATTGACGGAGAAATTCTGTATATTGACAAGCCTCTGGGCTGGACATCGTTTGATGCTGTGAAACGTCTGCGGGGGGCGCTCTCCCGACGGCTGGGCAACAAGAAAATCAAGGTGGGCCATGCCGGCACTCTTGACCCGCTGGCGACAGGAGTGATGATACTGTGCACCGGACGTGCTACCAAACGGATTGAGGAGCTGCAGAGCGGCGTGAAAGAATATGTGGCGACAATCGCTCTCGGTGCCACCACACCATCATTCGACCTTGAGACAGAGATTGACGCGACGTATCCTACCGACCATATCACACGCGAACTGGTAGAGGAGGTTCTCGCCAGGTTTACGGGCCGTATAGAGCAGATTCCTCCGGCTTTCTCGGCATGCAAGGTCGATGGCGTGCGCGCCTACAAACTGGCCCGTAAAGGCTCGGATGTCGAACTCAAACCCAAGGTACTTGTGATTGACGAAATGGAACTGCTGCAGTTCGCACCGACAGAAATCGTGGTGCGTGTCGTGTGCAGCAAGGGAACGTATATCCGTGCGCTGGCCCGTGATATCGGCGAGGCCCTCGGTAGCGGCGGTCATCTCAGCGCACTGCGGCGTACGCGTGTAGGCGATGTAACAGCAGACAAATGTCTCTCTGTCCAGCAGGCTGCAGAACTTGTGAAATGCGTTACTCTCGAATTTCCGGCCGACTATCCCTATGCCGCTGCGGCACTCCCTCCGATGTCGTCTTCCGATAATTAATCATATCTCATCTTTCCACTCTTAATCTATTCTCATTCCTTTCATCTTTGCTTACAACGAAACCCTGATACACGATGAAGTTATCACAGTTCAAATTCAATCTTCCCGACGAACTTATCGCCTCTCATCCCACTCCTAACCGCGATGACGCACGGCTTATGATTGTCAACCGTAAGACAGGCGAAATCTCTCACCACATTTTCTCCGACATCCTCGGCTATTATAACGACGGCGATGTGATGGTATTCAACGACACACGTGTTTTCCCGGCACTTCTCTACGGTAACAAGGAGAAAACCGGAGCGCGCATCGAGGTGTTTCTTCTCCGCGAACTGAATGCCGACAACAAATTATGGGATGTGCTCGTAGAGCCGGCCCGTAAAATACGCATAGGCAACAAGCTTTACTTTGGAGACGATGACTCAATGGTAGCGGAAGTGATTGACAATACGACTTCGCGCGGCCGCACGCTCCGTTTCCTTTACGACGGGCCTCACGATAAATTCAAGGCTGACCTCTATGCTCTTGGTATGACACCTCTGCCGCCCTATATCACTCGTGAGCCCGAGGCATGCGATGCCGAAGACTATCAGTGTATATTCGCCGATAAGGAAGGCGCTGTCGTTGCTCCGGCTGCCGGTCTGCACTTCTCCCGGGGATTGCTTACGCGTCTGCAAATCAACGGCGTGAAGAAAGCATTCGTGACTGTCCACAGCGGGCTGGGAGCTTTCCGCGAGATTGATGTGGAAGACCTTACCAAACATCGCATGGATTCGGAACAGATGATTGCCTCGCCAGAACTTGTCGAGACTGTGAATCATGCCCGCGACGAGAATCACCGAGTTGTGGCTGTGGGAACATCGGTGCTCCGTGCCATTGTAACAGCCGAAAGCATGGGCGGCCATATGAAGACATACGACGGGTGGACCAACCGCTTCATTTTCCCTCCGTATGATTTCACTGTGGCCACCGACCTGATTACCAACTTCCATATGCCGTATTCGACCATGCTCATGATGGTTGCAGCTTTCGGCGGCTATGAGCTGGTAATGAAGGCCTATGAAACGGCTCTTAAGGAGAAATACCGTTTCGGCTGCTACGGTGACGCCATGCTCATCATCGGCTGATAAAAGGCTATACATTATAATAAGTTCAGATGATGACCGAAGCCGACTTATCGGGTCTGAAGACGAAACTCGACATACTTGCCGGGCAATATAATGTGCCGTCGTTCGCCGAGAGTGACCCGGTGCAGTTTCCGCGTCGCTTCAGCGACAAGCGGGATATAGAGATTTCGTCTCTCCTTACCTCTACGATAGCCTGGGGGCGCCGTTCAATGATACTCGCCGATGCCGAGAAGCTGCATTGCCTGCTCGGGGGCGAGCCTCTGAGGTTTGTGCTTGATGGCGATATCGAGGCGATAGGGGAGGGCAATATACACCGGACTTTCTTCGGTCGTCATCTACGCTATTTTCTGCGGGGGCTACGCGAACTATACCGCAACTACGGTTCGCTTGAAGATTTTGCCGTGGCTACAGGCGCAGCCGATTCCGAAGCAGCCGCCTGGACACTTGCGGAGAATATCAACGCCGTGCTCTGCCGGGCAAACCGCTCATGTCGGCTTGACGGCCCTTCGCGCTGTCTGCCAGACAAGCCCGATAAATCGGCTCTTAAACGACTCAATATGGCGTTGCGGTGGCTTGTGCGTCGCGACGGCATTGTGGACATCGGATGCTGGGAAGCGCTCCGGCCGTCGCAACTGTTCATTCCTCTCGACGTGCATTCGGGCAATACCTCGCGTGCCTTGGGGCTGCTTACGCGTCGTCAGAACGACCGCAAGGCTGTCGAAGAGCTTACCGAGGTACTGCGCCGTTTCAATCCTGACGACCCCACTGTATATGATTTCGCACTCTTCGGAGCCGGGGAGGCAGGAGAAGAAGTGTGATGCTATCACCCGGACGCGAACAATTGCGTCACTACTAAAAATGTTAATTGACGACAGCTCGTTTTTGGGGGAGGATGAAAAAAGTTTTGTCAAATTAAAAAAAAGTCGTACCTTTGCGGCACCGATTATGTCCAACACTTTGATGACAGCCGCGCGGCGACCTTTTGGCCAAGCGAGCCTCAACGCGACAGTCGAATTATGTAACATTTAATCAAGAAATTAGAAAGTGGATACTATTAGCTACCGCACCGATTTCCCCAACGCACAGGAAGTGCAGCACGACTGGGTGCTCATCGATGCCACCGACCAGCACCTTGGCCGTCTTTGCTCGAAAGTTGCAAAACTTCTTCGCGGCAAGTACAAACCCTCCTATTCGCCCAATGTCGAATGTGGCGACAACGTGATTATCATCAATGCCGACAAAGTGGTTCTCACCGGCAAGAAGATGACTGACCACATCTACCTCAACTACACCGGCTATCCCGGCGGTCAGCGTCAGCTCACCCCCGAAGTGCTGATGAACAAATCGTTCAACAAGCACCTGAAGCCCGGCATGCACCCCCTCTTCATCCGCGTAATGAAGGGTATGCTTCCCAAAAACCGTCTCGGACGCCGTCTCATCGAGAACATGCACGTCTACAACGGTCCGAATCATCCGCACGAGGCCCAGAACCCCACTGTTATCGACATTAACAAACTGAAATAATCGACAAAATGGAAACAGTAAATGCAGTTGGCCGCCGTAAGGCTGCCGTAGCCCGCGTAATTCTTAAAGAAGGCAACGGCACAATCACCATTAACAAGCGCCCCCTCAACGTATACTTCCCCTCGTCGATTCTCCAGTACATCGTAAAGCAGCCCCTCAACACACTTGAGGTAGCCGACAAATACGATATCCATGTAAATCTCGACGGCGGCGGTTTCAAAGGCCAGGCAGAAGCACTCCGTCTCGGCATCGCCCGCGCTCTTGTTAAAATCAATCCTGATGACAAGGCAGTTCTCCGCAAGCATGGCTTCATGACCCGTGACCCGCGTGCAGTAGAACGCAAAAAGCCCGGTCAGCCCAAGGCCCGCAAGCGCTTCCAGTTCTCAAAGCGTTAATCGCTTTTCTTTTCACCGGCGGCTCTGCCGGGCACGTGTGCCTGAGCCGTCTGACCAGTGTTTAGTATCTAAACTGCGGCGATTGACCTTACGCTCCTACCCCGCAGTTGCTTAATTCAAAAGAACGTAAACCTAACAACATCAACTCAAAATGGCTAATCCCACATTTGACCAGCTCCTTGAAGCAGGTTGCCACTTCGGCCACCTCAAGCGCAAATGGAACCCCGCAATGGCTCCCTACATCTTCATGGAGCGCAATGGTATCCACATAATCGACCTCTATAAGACCGAAGCCAAGCTCGCCGAGGCAGCCAACGTGCTCCGCGGCATGGCAAAGCAAGGTAAAAAAGTGCTCTTCGTAGCCACCAAAAAACAGGCCAAGCAAATCATCGCCGACCTCGCAGCCAGCGTAGGCATGCCCTACGTGATTGAGCGCTGGCCCGGCGGCATGCTCACCAACTTCCCCACAATCCGTAAGGCTGTGCGCAAGATGACCACCATCGACAAGATGACCAAAGACGGCACTTTCGACAACCTTTCGAAGCGTGAGCGTCTCCAGATTACCCGTCAGCGTGCCAAACTCGAGAAGACTCTCGGTTCGATTGCCGACCTCAACCGTCTTCCCTCGGCTCTCTTCGTTGTCGACGTACTCAAAGAGCATATCGCAGTTGCAGAAGCCAACCGTCTCGGTATCCCCGTATTCGCTATGGTAGATACCAACAGCGACCCCTCTACCGTCGATTACGTAATTCCTGCTAACGACGATGCCTCCAAGTCTATCGAGCTCATCGCCGGCACACTCGTTGCCGCCATGGCCGAAGGTCTCGAAGAGCGCAAGGCAGAGAAACTCGACGACGAGGCAAACAATGCCCAGGGTGACAAAGAAAATGCTGCTCCCCGTCGCGAACGTCGCCGCGTGCGCCGCAACGACGCCCCCGCTGCCGAAGCTGCAGAAGTTCCCGCCGAGGCACCCGCTGCAGAAGCTCCCGCAGCAGAATAATCAAAAATTTTACGAACGCCTAATACCCTATATACTATGGCAGTAACAATGGCAGAAATCACCAAGCTCCGCAATCTCACAAGCGCGGGCCTGATGGACTGCAAAAAAGCCCTGGCAGAAACTGACGGCGACATCGACGCCGCAGTTGAAATCCTCCGCCAGAAAGGCAAGGCCGTAGCCGCAAAGCGTGAAGACCGTCAGGCTTCCGAAGGCTGCGTTCTCGCCAAGAACGACGGCAACTTCGCCTGCATGGTAGCCCTCTGCTGCGAGACAGACTTCGTTGCCAAGAACGCCGGATTCGTTGAGCTCACCACAAAGCTCCTTGACTTCGCGCTTCAGAACCGCATCAAATCGCTCGACGACCTCAAAGCCGCTACTATCGACGGTCAGGTCGTAGCCGACCTCATCACAGACGAGAGCGGCAAGACAGGCGAAAAAATCGAACTCGCCCGCTACGAATGCGTTGAGGCTCCTTCGACCACATACTACAACCACTTCGGCAACAAGCTCGCCACTATCGTAGGTTTCAACCAGGAAGGTGTCGACTATCAGGTCGGCCGCGAAGTAGCCATGCAGGTTGCTTCGATGAACCCCCTTGCAGTTGCCCGCGAGAACGTTGCAGAAGATGTAATCAACTCGGAGTACAACGTAGCCGTTGAGAAGACCAAGGAAGAGCAGGTGCACAAAGCAGTTGAAGCCGCTCTCAAGAAAGCCGGCATCAACCCCAACCTCGTTGACAGCGAAGACCACATCTCTTCGAACATCGCCAAGGGCTGGCTCACAGAAGACGAAGCTGCCAAGGCCCGCACAATCATCGCCGAGACATCGGCTGCCAAGGCTGCCAACCTCCCCGAGCAGATGATTAAGAACATCGCTCAGGGTCGTCTCAACAAATTCTTCAAGGAAAACTGCCTTATGGAGCAGCAGTTCATCACCGACGGTGAACTCACCATTGGCCAGTACCTCGAGAAGGCAAGCAAAGGCCTCGTTGTCGTTGACTTCAAACGTGTCAACCTCAATCAGGACTAATCACATAACGATGCAGACGGCTTAGGTCGTCTGCATCGTTCAAGGGGTCCGGTAGCTCAGTTGGACAGAGCATCTGCCTTCTAAGCAGACGGTCCCGCGTTCGAATCGCGGCCGGATCACGAAATGAAATTCGCTGGAAAACAAGGCTTATTGCCACGTTTTCCAGCGATTTTTTTAATTTGGCGAAGTGGTTTTAGAGTTCTCGGAGTACTCGGAGAACTCTGAGTCTGGCGTTTAAGGGGGCTTAGCCTTTTATCTTGTTATTTATTTCTTGGCGAGCTCTATGACTTCGAGGTCGGTGGGCTTGCCGTTTTCGATTGTAAGGCGAACGAGAGTGCGGACTGCCTGCCATCCGAAGGGGCCGGCGGCGCCTGGATTGATATGAAGCAGGCCGAGTCGGGGGTCATTCATTACTTTGAGAATGTGGCTGTGACCGGCGACCATGAGTGTGATGCCATTGCTGATAAGTTCGGCCCGGACGCCGGGCGAATATCTGCCGGGGTAGCCGCCGACATGTCCGAGCCACAGGCGCATACCGCCAACGTCGGTGATTATTCTTGCCGGACAGCGGCGGCGTACCGTGCCGTGGTCTATATTGCCATAGACTGCACGGACAACTGGCGCTACCTCTTCGAGACGCTGCACTATGGTATAGTCGCCAATGTCGCCGGCATGCCATATTTCGTCGCAGCCGGCGAAGTGGTCGGCGTAGCGGTCGTCCCAGTAGCTGTGGGTGTCGCTGAGAATACCGATTTTCATATCAGAAACCGGTCCAGTTGTCTTTCCATAGGCGGTTGCCGAGTTCGTCCCAACGGAGTACGGCCGCACCGAAGAAATCGCGCTGATAGTCGGTGAGGAGGGCAGCGGCCTCGTCGCTCCTGCCTTCTTTTACATACTGCTTGTACAGAGCCTCGATATGGGGTAACTCGCGCATTCCTTTTTTGAGGAAGTAGTCGCGTGCAGGCTCAGTGAATTCGCGGCTTTTGCCCCAGCGTACGGTGGCGAGACGGTTGGGCTTGCGGAAATGCCAGAGAGCGGCATCGTCGCGTTCGCGGTGCTGTCCGCATATTTTGAGCATTTCGGGTACGTCAGTAGAGCCGGCGAAAATGGGGAAGCGGGGCGACTGGCCGGGATTGTCGAGACATACCCATGCCACACCTCCGACGGCATCCGGCAACCAGTCGCGGCACTGAATTATGGTTGAATAGGCACACCAGGCGACGCTGACGGTGCGGATATTCTGCATGGTGCTGTCGCCCATTGCTTCGTAGACGGCAATTTCATCGGGCCGCATCCACGGATTGGCGACAGGACTTACGATAGAGTCGGGCAGAGCTGCGTCGGTATCCTTTTTCTTATCGGGATTCTTCACTTTCAGACGGTCGCAGAGCGCATTGGGAGTACCTTCGTAGTACGATGCAAGCAGGCGAGCCACATCTTCAACGCTGACTTTTTTGTCGGGCCTTATGCTGACAGGCAACTCGTCCATTGAGGCGTTGAGGCCGGCGCTCGGTGCGAGCTGGCTCATGATGAAGAGCTCGCGCAGCTCGTAGTTTTTGGGTTCCTTTTTATAATTCGTGCCGCTGTAAGCTTTCCAGAACGAGAATTCTTCCTTGCCGTTCCAAAGACCCATGCGGAGTGCGACATCTTTCACGTTGTCAGAAGCCATGAAATTGTCCTTGTCGTCGAGGTCGAGTCTGCCAATGCGGCTAACGTTTGCCGACACGGCTATGTGGTCGTCGGGAATACGCTGAGCCGCCCATACGCCGCCGATACTGTCGGGACCTTCGCCCTGAACCTCGAAAATCCATACTTCCTTAGGGTCGGCAATGGTGAGACATTCACCGCCGTCGCCGTAGCCATACTTCTTGATTAAGTCGCCCATGAGGGTGATAGCCTCGCGGGCTGTGGTGCAGCGTTCGAGCGCCACGCGTGCCAGTTCCTCAATCATGAACATGCCTTTTTTATTCACCATTGTATCGCGGCCCGAGTATGTGGTCTCGCCCATGGCAAGCTGATGCTCGTTCATGCACGGATATGCAGTGTCGAGAATGCGGTATGTGTGGCGAGCCTGCGGAATAGTGCCGGTTTCTTTCATGCCGTTGGTGCTTGCAGGATATTCGGTGTGCATACGGCCTGTGAAGACGCTCATGACAGTATCGTTGGGATAGTCTTTCGGTTGGGTCATCTGCATCCACGTGCGGTACCATGAGTCGCAGGTGTGGCTTGTGATTACAGAACCGTCGGCAGAGGCCTTGCGGCCCACCATAATGCTTGTGCAGGCATCGGCAGCCGTCTGGGCTGCCGCTCCTAACGCAGTGAGGGATAAAAGAAGAAATATGCGGAATAACTTCATGATAGGTCGTATGGATTTTATGAAAATCGGATTACTCTTTGACGCGTGTGAGCACGTCGTGGAGTTGTTCGCCGAGGTTAATGGAGTAGCCGTTTCGGTTGAATATGATGCGGTTGAAAGTATCGGCCACGACAAAGAGGGGGAGAGGAGCGCTTTCGGGCAGTTCGAGGCCTGAAATGATAGCGTTGCGGATTTTGCCGTCGATGTCCGAGCCTACGACTGCATTAGAAGGCAGATGACCGTAATCGGATGCCTTGAATTTCGAGGCCGAAGTTTCATCGGGGAAGAGGAGGAGAAGTTTTCGTCCGTCGCTTTCAAGCTGCGCCGCAGCGGCTGCGATATCGTTGATTGCGTGCGAACTCGGTTCGTGGCCGGGGGCGATGATTCCGAGCACGTAGTAGCCGCGGCCGGTGGTGGAGAGTATGCTGCGCGGTTCGCCCGAGAGGGGACGGTAGAGCAATTCGGCGTCAAGCGACCCTATTACCTCAAGGGCAGTGCTGTCGCTGCGGACGTCTACGGCAACATCGGATGTGGTTTCGGGCTCGATACCGAAGAATGAAACACGCGAGAGCACGGAGCCGTCGGCAAGACGCTGGCCTGTGGTGAGTACATATTGTCCTTCAGGAAGCGGTTCACCCTTGCGGGTGATGTCGGCAGCGACAGCACCTTCGTCATACTCAAAGAGCTGGGGCACACCGTCGATGATTCGTGAAATGGTGAACTGAGAGTAATATTTCGGCTGCTTGGCTGCATCCGACGAAAGACTTATGAGGCCTTTGCCTCCGTGAGGAGCCTCTGCAGCGTTATTACCGAAATTCACGTCAATCCATTTGCCGGTGGCATCGGCATACTGCACCGCATGGCTGACAGGGTCTATTCGGGCTGCAATTCCGAGGCTGCGGCATGCCGCTACAAAGGCAATGGCGCGTGAGCGGCTGTCGGCGACGCGGTATTTCCATACAGACGCAGGCGAGGTACGGTATCCTGCTGGGTTGTAAATGCTGTCAATAGAAATATTATCTGCAAACCAACGGGCAAGTTCCGATGGATTGGCGACAGCCTTGCGGCGCAGTGCGGCAGGGATTGCCTTTGCGAAATATTCCTTGTAAGGCGTAAGCATTTCGTTTTCGACGCGAGGATTGAGCACATAATCGTTGAAGAGCGCACCGGCGGCAAACGGAGTGGCGAGGTGGTCGGACAGAACATCGGGAGTGATGTCGTGCAGGTCTTTTACACGTACTGCCTGCAGAAGAGCTTTGGACTTGGGTCTGAGACCGTCTGGCACCGCGGTCATGAAATCCTCGATAACGGCATGATTGCCGCGGGAATTGAAGAGTGCCTGTGCGGCATCGGCATCCCAGCCGGCGGAAGTACAGAATTCCTTCGCGCTTTCGATTGTGGGGAAGGTAGCTTCGTAAGCCTTGCGGATGCTGTCCTCACGATTTTTGCGGATATCATTGATTTGTGCGGCTTCCTCGCTTACATAGGGCATATTGCCTCCCTGAGCCGGAGGAACGATGTCGAAATCAAGAGAGCCCCTGAAAGAAGCGTCCTTGTCGAGAGTGATTCGCAGAGTGTCACCCCGTAGGCTTTTGGCGAGGCCGAAGTTCTTGCCATCGGTAGCCCATACAATCATATCGCCTATACCTGTAGAGAGGTTTGTGTGTCCCTTGCTGTCGGCTGTGCGTCGTGCTATCGGGTAATATTCGGCGTAATTGTAGAGAGTGTAGAGTACTATAGCGCCGGGTGCGGGTTTGCCCTGAGCGTTGTATACGACTACAGGATTGTCGATGACCGGAGCGTAGTTGGATGTGACATTTATAACAGTGCCGATGTCGTCGCGACTGAGGACCTCTTCCGGGCCGTCGTAAGCGCCCGTGACCTTTGTGCTCATCATCATGCCCCGGGATGCCGGAGCATTGAACCAGCCGAGGTTAAGGACAGCTTCGGGCTCGCAGGCTCCGAGAAAATACCACTTTCCGTCGGCCCATGCCTCGACCCAGGCGTGATTGTCGTCGGTGTGGGCCCAGCGCGGCGTATATACCTGACGCGCCGGGATGCCGACACTGCGGAGTGCCGCAACGGCGAATGTCGACTCTTCGCCGCAACGGCCGAGAGCGTTGCAGACTGTGGCGAGCGGCGACGATGTGCGGCCGTCGGAGGGCTGATAAGCCACTTTCTCGTGGCACCAGTGGTTGACCTCGAGAATGGCGTCTCTCATCGACAGACCTCTGACACGGTCTTTGAGTTCGTCGTAAAAAGCAGGGCGCGACATGTCGAGGTTTTCATTATTTACCCGTACAGGAAGTACGAAGTGACGCCATTCACGGTCTGGCACAGCCTCCCCCCATGGCATCTCTTCTGCAGCCCGTAAAGACGAACGTATATTTGTGAGATAGAAATCCCCGTCATAGTCGAGGACATCGGGAGTGGGCATATATGCGTAGAGAAACTTCAGCGCTTCGCGCTCACTGTCGGTTCGGGCCTTGTCGGCCGACATGCGCGATGCAATTGACTTCTGTGCTTCAAGTCGGGCTTTATAATCGTCGGATGCCCTCGGAGTAAGTATGGTACGCGCCTGCGTGTCGGTGAACAAAGCGAGGGTCAGCAGGCAGACTGCAATTTTTTTCATAGGAGTATCAGATTGTGTAGTTTATTTACTTTATCGTAATCGGTGGCCATGCGGCTGCCGTCGGACGCGTCGGCCGACCCCATGGACGCTTCTGTGGCAACGGTTGCCATAGAGGATTTTTTCAGCGAACGCGCCGATGCATGGAGTGCGTCGGCATCGGTAAGCCGAAGGATTTCGGCACCGTTTTCAGGGCAGACTCCGGCACCGGCCATGATTTCGATTCGTCCTGCGGCCTGCTTGCGGAGCCGGGCTATGAGTTGTGCTCCTTCGAGTGCGGATGCTGCCTGTCCGGAGGTGAGTATGCGACGGAAACCTAAGCCTATGATTGTTTCCAAAGCTTCATAGGGGTCGCGTGTAACGTCGAAAGCACGGTGAAAAGTGCTGTCGGCAACAGGCCCTGCGGCTTCGATGAAAATACGGCAGGCTTCTTCGTCAACCCGGCCATCGGGCGTAAGGGCTCCGACGGCAATGCCGGATGCACCGGCTTTCATGGCGGCGCGTATGTCGTCGGTCATAATTCTGACTTCGGCAGGGGTATATACGAAATCTCCGGCGCGCGGACGTATGAGCACGTTAACCGTTCCCTGTTTTAGTCCTGAAGCAAAACGAACAGCAGCAATGGATGGTGTGAGACCGCCTTCTGCGAGACCGGAGCACAACTCGATACGGTCGGCGCCTGCTGCAAACGCCGTCAGTATGCCTTCGGGGTCACCGGTGCATATTTCAAGTGTTTTCATACGTGTATTTTTCACAAAGATAATTAATTTTATGCGGAAAACAAGTAAAAATTGTTAACTTTACCGCCTGTAAACGCCACGGCGACGTTTTAACGAAAGATAAATATATACAATACACTCATAATATGACTATTCTCAAAGAAAATCTGCCCGTGGGCCTTTGCAGCGACCATGCCGGTTTTGAACTCAAAGGCATTATCGAAGGATATCTTGAATCAAAAGGCATACCCTATAAGGATTTCGGCACATTCGGTACCGAGAGCTGTGATTATCCTGATTTCGCACATCCCTGCGCCGAAGCTGTCGAGGCCGGAGAGGTTTATCCCGGCATTGCGATTTGCGGCACAGGCAACGGCATCGGCATGACGCTGAACAAACATCAGGGCATACGTGCGGCTCTGTGCTGGCAGCCCGAACTCGCGCGCCTTGCCCGTGCGCACAATGATGCGAACGTGCTTGTACTCCCGGGACGTTTCATTGAACCCGAAGTGGCTCTCGAATGTGTTGATACCTTCCTGTCGACCGAATTTGAAGGCGGACGTCATCAGCGCCGCATTGATAAAATGCCGGTAAAAAAGTGATTGCCGTCAAGGTAAAATAATACGAAGCACTGTCCTGCGGGACGGTGCTTCGTTGTTTTACCAGCATTCAGTTTCTTTTTCTATCGAGGGTATTGTCGAGGAGCGGTACTGCGGGTCAAATCCCTGCCGTCGCTGCCGTCGGTAATCGTCGAGGCAGCGTATGGCGTAGCGGCCGAGAATCAGAATGGCGATGATGTTGCACAATGTCATAAGCGCCATGGTGATGTCGGCAAGCGCCCACACCAGGTCGAGGGCGGCGAGGCTGCCGAGGAATACGATTGCTCCTACAAGAAGGCGGAATCCGACAATCAGGGCGCGGCTGCCGCTGATGAACTGCAGATTGGTCTCGCCGTAGTAATAATTGGCAACGATACTGCTGAAAGCAAACATGGCAATCGCGGCTGTAAGAAAGTATTTTGCGAAGACCCCGATTTCGCACGAAAGGGCCGCTTCTGTAAGGACGATGCCGGTGAGCCCGGTGTCGTAGAGTCCGCTGCAGAGAATGATGAAAGCGGTGGCCGTGCACACTACGAGAGTGTCGACATAGACGCCGAGGGTTTGGATGAGACCTTGTTTCACAGGATGAGAGACTGCGGCTGTGGCGGCTGCATTCGGGGTTGACCCCTCGCCGGCCTCGTTGCTGAACAGGCCGCGCTTCACACCCATAATCATTGCCATTCCAATGCTGCCTCCCATGGCCTGGTCGAGCCCGAATGCATTGTCGAAAATGAGCCTGACAATGTGGGGGAACATGCTTATGCGCGTAGCGACCACATATAGTGCGAGCAGAATATAGAAGAGGGCCATAACCGGCACAAGCCATTCGTTGAAGCGCGCGATGCGCTGTATGCCCCCGAATATTATTACAAGAGTGAGAAGGGTAAGGACAACGGCAGTGACAATGGTACCTGTGCCGAAGGTGTTCTCGAAGGCGAGCGCTATGGTGTTTGCCTGTACTGAGTTGAATGCAAGGCCGAATGTGACTGTGATAAGTATGGCGAAAGCGACGGCATACCAGCGCGAACCTATGCCTTTGCTGATATAGTAGGCAGGGCCGCCGCGGTAGGAGTGGTCGCCCCGCACCTTGAAAAGCTGTGCAAGTGTGGACTCTATGAATGCGTTGGACGAGCCTATGATGGCTACGATCCACATCCAGAACACGGCTCCCGGACCACCCATGGCGATTGCGATTGCCACGCCTGCGATGTTGCCTGTACCCACACGGCTTGCGAGTGATACGGCAAAGGCCTGAAAGGATGATATAGTCTTGCCCTTTGGCTGATGCAGGTCTGTTTTTCTGTCATACTTGCGCCCGGAGCGTACCAGCAGGCGCGCCATCTCGCGAAGTTAGGTGAACTGTACGCCGCGGGTGCGGATAGTGAACCACAGACCGGTTCCGAGAAGAACGGCAACCAGTACGTAGGTCCAGAGAAAATCGTTGATAGCGTCAATCACAAGGCATGGAAATAAAAAATACAAGGCCGCACAGACGGGTGCGGCCTTGTAGGTGAAATCTTAATCAGAGTTGAGTTGCGGGGTCGAGGTTTGTCTTCTCGATGTCTTTGAAATAGCGGTAGGTGTCGACCTTAAGCTCTCCGCAGGCAGCGTCGTCGGCCACGATGATTGCGTGGGGGTGAAGCTGCAGTGCGGAGATTGTCCACATCTGCGAGACAGCGCCTTCTACACCGTGACGGAGTGCGCGGGCTTTGTTATGGCCGTTCACCATAAGCATTACCGAGCGTGCATCCATTACGGTGCCAACGCCGACAGTAAGGGCAGTCTTGGGCACGAGGTCGGTGTTGCCTTCGAAGAAACGTGCGTTGGCGATGATTGTATCTGTGGTAAGAGTCTTCTGCCGTGTGCGCGACGTGAGGGATGAGCCGGGCTCGTTGAACGCGATATGGCCGTCGGGACCTACGCCGCCCATGAAGAGGTCTATGCCTCCGTAAGACTTGATTTTTTCCTCAAAACGCGCGCATTCGGCTTCGAGGTCGGGAGCGTTTCCGTTGAGGATATTCACATTTTCGCGCGGGATGTCGATGTGGCTGAAGAAATTATTCCACATAAAGCTGTGATAGCTTTCGGGATGATTTTCGGGGAGGCCGACATATTCGTCCATATTGAATGTCACCACATTGCGGAACGACACCTTGCCTTCTTTATAGAGTTCGATAAGGCGGCGGTACATGCCAAACGGCGAAGAGCCGGTGGGACAGCCGAGAACGAAAGGTTTCTCGGCTGTCGGGGCTGCGGCATTGATGCGCGATGCAACATAGTTGCCGGCCCAGATTGAAAGCTGATTGTAATCGGGTTCTATTACAAGTCGCATGGTTGTTATAAAGCGATGTTAATGGTATAGTGGTTGCTAATCAGAAAAGCCAGGCGGCAGTCACTGTCCAGTATTTGTTCTTTCCGTCAATCGGCTGGCCCTGGAAATTAGAGACTGTCTCGATACTCTTCGTGAGCCCGAGGCCATATGATGCGCTGACCTGAAGATGCGATACGAGCTGTACCCCGAGACCGAAATTCCACGCAACATCGACTGATTTGTTTTTGTAAGCTTCAGTAATGGCTTTTTTTGAAGTGAGGAAAGCTACCGAAGGGCCGGTAAAGACATATGGGGTTATGATTTTGCCTACAACAGGGAGTCCGAGTTTATATTTGAAATTAAGGGGAATCTCGATGTAGTCGCGGTTGCGGAGACGGCCACTTTCGAGGGCTGCATCGGTATCGGCAGAGCTGTTGTTGGAAATTGGGTCGCTCTGGCTCACGCGGTGGCAGTACATTACCGAAAGGTCGAAGCCGATATTTACTATCGGAATAGTAAATTCGGCTTGGAGACCGCCTGTGAAGCCTGCGCGGTTATCGTTGTTGAACACATCTTTGTCAAGGCTCATTTTGTTGACCTGCACGCCTACGCGCGGACCCCAGCGGAACTGAGCGGTAGCGGGGACGGCTGCTGCGATAAGTACTATAAGAGCAAGGAGTGTTTGAAATTTCTTCATAGAATTTCGTGCTTTAATTGATATTCGGTTAGTATTAGCGTTGCTTTAGAAACTACATTTTTTGCAAAATTAATATTTATATCGATAAAAAATCCCTTTTGTCACTAAAAAATTAGTAATTTTGCTTATTATGAATGCAGATGAACGACTTAAAATAGAGGAGAAGGTGGTGGAGATGCTCCACACCGTCTATGACCCCGAAATCCCGGTTGATATATATGAGCTTGGTCTTGTATATAAAATCGACCTCAGTGATGATGGCAATCTTGTTGTTGACATGACGCTTACGGCACCCAACTGTCCGATGGCGGATTTTATTCTCGAGGACGTGCGCATGAAGCTCGAGAGCATCGACGGTGTGAAAAGCGTCACTGTAAACATAGTCTTTGAGCCTGAGTGGACGCAGGACATGATGAGCGAGGAGGCAAAGCTCGAACTCGGACTTCTATGAGTGAGGCGAGCCGTACGCGTACATATTTTCTGAGCGATGTTCATCTCGGCGCCTCATATATCGCCGACCGCCGCGGACACGAAAAACGTCTGGTAGCTTTTTTGGACAGCATCAGTCATGATGCCAGCAATCTTTTTCTGCTCGGCGATATTCTTGATTACTGGTTTGAGTACAAGACTGTCGTGCCACGCGGCTATGTACGTTTCTTCGGTGCGCTCGCGCGGCTTGCCGACTGCGGGGTGCGTGTCGTATGGTTCATAGGGAACCACGACATATGGCTGTTCGACTATCTGCGCGATGAAATAGGCATCGAAATTGTCGACACTAATCAGGGGGGGATTCCCCAGATAATCGACGGTGTGCATTTTTTCCTCGGCCATGGCGATACATTCGGGCGTCAGCCGCGTTCGTATATGTTTCTCCGCGGTATTTTCCACAACAGGTTTCTGCAGAGACTGTACTCCGGCATCCACCCGCGCTGGACAATTCCATTTGCGCACGGTTGGAGTTCACACAGCCGGAAAGGTGCCGGTTATTTCGCAGAGCCTAAACTTACGGCCCGTGCGCGTGCGGCAGTAGAGGTGAAAGCACGCCAGCTCTCGGCAGAGGACTCCCTGCTGCGCTATGTGATTATAGGGCATCATCATGTGGCTCTGGATGAGCCTGTCAACGACCATTGCCGCCTTGTGATTCTCGGCAACTGGATAAACCGCTCGACATACGCCGTATTTGAAAACAACGAGCTCGAACTTAAGGAGTTCGAGCTCTGATGCTTCCGCATTACAGCGGATGTGATGTTTTGTATTCCTTATTTTTCGGAGTGGTCGCGTGCATATGCTTCTGCGGGACATTTTCCCGTGCCGTCGAAGCAGTGCGTGCAGATTTGGTCTTTGGGAAGCCCGATGCTTTCAACAAGAGCCTCGATTGTGCTGAATTTCAATGTTGAAAGGCCGAGACGACGTGCTATTTCGGTAACCATTCGCTCGTATTCGGGTGTGCCTGTTGTCGCGTAACGGTCGATATTCTTGGCATCTTCTCCTTCGAAATCGCGTATAATCTGACGAGTAATCAGCTCCATATCGCTTTTGGACGATGTGAAACCTATGAACGGACATCCGAAAACCAGAGGCGGGCACGAGATGCGGGCGTGCACACCCAATACACCGCCTTCGAAGAAGGTGCATACATTGTCGCGGAGCTGAGTGCCCCGAACAATGGAATCATCGCAGAACACTACATTTTTGCCCTCGAGGATTGCCCGGTTGGGTATAAGCTTCATTCTCGCCACAAGTGCGCGCCGGCTCTGATTGCCCGGGGTGAAGCTGCGGGGCCATGTCGGGGTGTACTTGAGGACGGCCCGGCGGTAGGGGATGCCGTGACCTTCGGCATACCCGAGTGCGAAGCCTACGCCCGAATCAGGAATGCCGCACACACAGTCGGCCTCGTTCTTGTCCTCGCGGCCCATGATGCGACCGCAACGTTCGCGCACGTCTTCAGCATTAATGCCCAGATATTCACTTGCCGGGAAACCGTAGTAAACCCACAGGAACGAGCAGATTTGCTGTCGTGTGGCCGGTTTCTGCATCACTTCTATGCCGTCGGCACGGAGACGTACTATTTCACCAGGACCGACATCGCGCATACGGTGGTATCCCAGATTGGGGAACGCACATGTCTCGCTGGTCGCGGCGTATGCATCTTCTTTTTCGCCTATTATAATAGGTGTGCGTCCGAGATAATCGCGGGCCGCGATGATGCCATCTTCTGTGAGAATCAGCATTGAACACGACCCTTTGATTTTGCTGTATACAAGATTTATGCCTTCGACGAAACTCTGACCCATGTTAATCAGAAGGGCTACAAGTTCAGTCTGATTGATGTTGTTCGCCGACAGTTCGCTGAAATGCATCCGTTGCTCAAGCAATTCATCGGCGATTTCGCGTGTGTTGTTGATTTTTGCGACAGTCACCACGGCGTAGCGTCCGAGGTGCGAGTTCACCACAATAGGCTGGGGGTCGGTGTCGCTGATGACACCTATGCCCTGATTACCGACAAATTCATCAAGTTCCGGCTCAAATTTCGAGCGGAAATAATCTCTTTCTATTGAATGAATCTTACGGCTGAATCCCTGCTTGGGGTCGTAAGTGATTATGCCGGCGCGTTTTGTGCCGAGATGTGAGTTGTAATCCGTGCCGTAGAATACATCATTGATGCACGGTCGCTTGGAAATTGACCCGAAAAAGCCGCCCATGGAAGTATTGTTAAAAATTTTTCGCAAAATTAGTAATTTTTCGCCGTACGACAATATGTGTCTAAGCAAATTTGGGGGCAAATCCGAGGGTCAATTTCTTAACTTTCTGTAAATGAGGCGTGCAGATATTTCAATAATGAAGCAGATTGCAATGAAGATAAGTCCTTCCACGGCGTTGACCAACATATTCAGGTCCTGCCAGTCAGGGTTGTCTGTGAGGTGCCTTAAGAGAGAATTGGTCCCGGTGAATGTAAGGAAAAGGATGATGTAGGCAGTAAGATGTTTTTTTCGATTGAGATTCATTTATCTTTTATCTAAGTTGAACGTGTCAGGGTTTATGTATCGTACAGGCAAAATTATGAAAAACAACCCGAGTTGCCAATCAGTCATAAATGTTTTTAATTGTAATTTCGATTTTTTATTGTTTCATCTTTGCTTTCATCGCGTCAGCTAAAATTCTGTTATTTCCTATTTTTGAGATGTTTCATCGCTTAATGAGCTTGATTGCTGTATAGAGGAATGCAGTTTGTATAATTTTGGACAAACATGTCACAAAACAGGACACAACTGACACCTGAGGTGCTATACCTTTGCAGATATTTAATCTAAACCCAATACGATGAAAACAGCAAAAACAGCAAAGTTGCCATGCTTACTCCTCGCCCTGACTGTTGTAGGGATAAACACAGCAGCGGCGACCTATGTCGGACGGGCAGTCTCTCCGGACGGCAAAAATGTGATTGAAGTGTCGGTTGACGGGGAAGGTTCGGCATGCTACCGTGTGCTTCGCGACGACAAAGAACTGGTGGGGCTGTCGAAGATGGGGCTCCGTACAGCCGCAACCGACTTCACATCAGGAATTACATTCAAGACCTCGCAGACTGGCTCTGTCGATGAGACTTATACAATGCCTACGGGTAAGTTTTCTGAGCAGCATAACCGGTGCAGTGAGACACGTTTCACATTCGAGAAAGACGGCGCTTCTTTCGACATAGTAGTCCGCTGCTACGATGACGGTGTGGCGTATCGGTATGAGCTGCCCGGCGAAGGAACTGTTGAAGTGCTCGGTGAGCAGAGTGAAGTGCGTGTGCCCGGCTTTGTCACATGCTGGGGCGAACGTTATGTAGCCGACTACTCCACACAGTATCCGGCCCGAGACTGGGCAGCTACGGCGGCAATCGAAAATCACAAGATGTGCGCGCCCGTACTGGTCAAGACAGAATATGGCGATGACGCGTGGCTGATGATAACCGAAGCAGCCGTAAACGGGGCCTACCATGCATCGGCACTTTTCTCCGGTTCTGCTGACGAAAAGGGTCTCTTCACTTTCGGCAATCCCGAGGAGGTGACTGTCGCGCTGCCTTTTGCATCGCCATGGCGCACACTTTATGCAGGGAGTCTGCCCTCGATGGTTGAATCGAATCTGATTGACAATCTGAATCCGGCGACAACAATGTCGGATTTGTCGTGGATTAAAGCGGGTCTTTCATCCTGGGACTGGGGTGGTCTCGACGGCAGCCAGTGCCGTGATTTCAACACTATAAAACACTTCATAGACCAGGCTTATCTGATGGGTTGGAAATACTTTACTCTGGACGAAGGATGGGACTACTCGACATATCGTCTTAAGGATGTGACTGACTATGCGGCTTCGAAAGGAATAGGGGTATTCATATGGTCGCATCAGAACCGCTTCACCAACGACGAAGAGCAGATGCGTGAGATTTTCGCCAACTGGGCCGCTCTTGGTTTTATCGGTGTGAAAATAGATTTCTTCGAGAATGACAATAAGGCATTCATGGAAAAATACGAAACAATGCTGAAGGTATGCGCCGAGTGCAAGCTGATGCTGAATTTCCACGGCTGTACAAAGCCTTCCGGTCTGCGCCGCACCTATCCGCATCTGGTTACTTCCGAGGCAGTATACGGAGGCGAGCAATATTTCTTCAATCATCTCGCCACGCCGGCCGACCACAATGTGACACTGGCATTGACCCGTAACGTTATAGGCGCAATGGACTATACGCCGGTAGAGTTCGCCCGCAAGGATGGTGTTATACGTCATACTACAACATGGGCTCATCAGGTAGCTCTTGCTGCAATTTATGAGAGCGGTGTGCAGACTATGAGCGACTATCCTGAAAATATGATATATAATGTGTCAGCTCCATTGCTTAAGGTTCTTCCTGCCGCATGGGACGAGACACGCTGCATAGAAGCCGAGCCCGACAGCCATATAAGCATAGCGCGCCGCAGCGGCAACGACTGGTATGTGGCCGGCATCAGCAAAGATGAGCGTAAAATGACAATAACTCTCGATTTCATCACCGCCCCTTGCACGGCACAGATTTATAAAGATGGTACCTGCCCTTCTGATATAGCCTATGAAGAGCGGATGGTCAATCCTGGAGATAAACTGACTGTAGATGTCAGGGCAACCGGTGGTTTCACCGCACGAATCACCACAACACCTCATGAACAGCCGTATCGTCAGTTGATTGAGGCTGAGTCGGGACGTCTCATCGGTCAGGCTACCATTGACAATGACAGTCGCGGCAATTGTTCAGGAGGAAAAATGGTGGGCTTCCTTGGAAACAATCAGGGCTCGCTTGAATGTACGGTGAATGTGGAGAAAAACGGAATGTATGATATTACATTCTACTATGTCACTCAGGATACACGTTCGCTTGAAGTGAGTGTCAACGGCGGAGAATTCGCTCAGAAATACGAATTTCAGGGCAACGGCTTTTCCTGGGCATCGGATGGTCTTGCCGTCAAGACTGTGACTATACCTCTGAAAGCCGGCGAGAATACTCTTGTCATGGGCAATGCAAATGGCTGGTGTCCGAATATAGACCGCATGGAAGTTGCGCCGTCGCTTGACATAAAGGAGGTGCGGGTTGAAAGTATTGGTTCATACGCTGCCCGCAACGCCGGAACAGAAACGAACGCTGTGACAGCTACCTTCCGTAACAACAGCAATACGGATATGGATGGAGTGGCTGTGTCGTGGGCGCTTAACGGCGGGGAAAAGCACTCGGAAAGTATATCACTGAAAGCCGGAGAGGCTAAGAGTCATACATTCAGTGAGCTGCCTGTTACGCCCGGAGAGGGCAACCATGTGCTTCAGGTAAATGTGGCACCCGGTAACGGCGTGCTCGGCGATATGCTTTCGACGAGTTTCTATGTTCTTCCGGATGAGGATGAAAGTGCAATAAGCCTTACAGCGAACGGCGGAAGCATTGATTCTTACAGTGCTCAGGTGAACGACAGCGAAGGCGCTTCAAAACTGCTTGACAACGATGCTGCGACAAAGTGGTGCGATAATGCCAACGACCGTCCGTGGGTGGTGGTGAAACTTCCGGAGAAATGCTATGTGAATAAATTCGTGCTCCGCGATTGCAAGACACGTGAAGCACAATTCAAGAATATTGACCGGTATAAGATTTCGGTTTCTGAAGATGGCACCGAGTGGAGTACAGTTGTGGATGCAAAAAACCGAAAAACCGATGATGTCAAGGTAGACAACATTGCTCCGGCAGAAGCGCAGTATGTTAAGCTCGAAGTGAAGCGCCCGGCTTCTGATTCGGCTACGCGCATTTATGGATTCGATGTATACAAAACAATCCATACAGGCATAGAAGGAGTGGAAACGTCCGGCTCGGAAGGTCCTGCAAACTTTGTGCACCGGGGCGATACAATAGCGCTGAACAACTGTACAGGCGCAATACTGACAGTATATAAGGCTGACGGAGGACTGGTAAGCCGGCGTTCGGTGTCTCCGGATGCGGAGCTTGTCTGCGACTTTTCTGCAGGGATGTATATTGTGACCGTTATATGTGATGGACTTGGACAAGTCTGGAGGCTTATCGTTAAATAAAGATTATTTCGGTTTGAGTATAGGCCTGCGGAGCAACTCTCTGCGGGCCGTTTTTTTATTATGTCTTCATTGATTTTCGGGAGGCCACATTATAGAATGATTCATAAATTGTCAGTCATTTTATGTAATTTTGTGCTGAAAAGCAGTGCTAAGCACGACTGCTGTCATACAAATACCTTAATAAATACTTATACCCGAGAATAACATGTCTTTAATAGCTGCAAGAAAAAGAATATTTGCAATAACAATTTCTGTATGTGCCGTTTGCGGGATTTGCGCCCAGAATAATGCCGTGTTGCGGGCCGATAAGCCCGGAGCGGCAGTGAGGTCCACGATGTACGGCATATTCTTTGAGGATATCAATTTCGGAGCTGATGGCGGATTATATGCCGAAATGGTGAAAAACCGTTCATTCGAGTTTCCGCAAAGTCTGCTTGGCTGGAAATCATTCGGGCAGGCCGATGTGCTTGAGGAGGGCGGTCCGTTCAGTCGTAATCCCCATTATGTGCGTCTCACTCCTTCAGAACACTCCGAGATGCGTACCGGTCTGGAAAATGAAGGCTTTTTCGGTGTCACACTCACCAAGGATTCTCTTTATAAATTCTCTGCATTTATGCGTGCGCCGGAGGGTGCCGGCATTGTGCGCGTTGAGTTGTGCAATCCGGCCGCTATGGGTGAGACGCAGACGCTGGCCGAACATACATTCGATGTATCATCGCCGGAATGGACAAAATATACCGCTGTGCTAAAGCCGGATGCCGATGTAAAGAAAGGTGTGCTCAGGCTGTTTGTAGAGCAGACCGACCGCAACCGTCCCGTCGACGTTGAGCATGTGTCGCTCTTTCCTGGCGCTACATGGAAGAACAGGCCCGGAGGTCTGCGCCGCGACCTCGCGCAGGCTCTCTATGACCTCCGGCCGGGCGTATTACGTTTTCCGGGCGGATGTATTGTCGAAGGCACAGTTCCTTCGCAGCGCTATCAGTGGAAAAATACCGTCGGGCCGGTTGAGAACCGTCCCCTCAACAAGAACCGCTGGCTCGATTGCTTCGCCTATCGTCTCTTTCCCGATTATTATCAGAGCTGCGGCCTCGGATTCTTTGAATATTTTCAGCTGGCCGAGGATTTGGGCGCAGAACCGCTTCCGGTGCTCAATGTCGGGCTCGTCTGTCAGTATCAGAACGATGTCTGCCAGCAGATTCCTCTCGACAGTCTTCAGGTCTTCATTCAGGATGCTGTCGATTTGATAGAATTTGCCAACGGAAGCACCGATACCACATGGGGCCGTCTGCGCGCTGATATGGGACATCCTGAACCATTCAATCTCAAGGTAATGGCTGTCGGCAACGAGCAGTGGGGTCCGGAATATATCGAGCGTCTTGAGCCATTTGTCAGAGAACTCCGTCGGCAGCATCCCGAAATTAAAATTATCGGTTCGTCAGGCCCGAATTCCGAGGGTGATGATTTCGATTTCCTGTGGCCGGAAATGCGTAGGATTGGTGTCGATTTGGTCGACGAGCATTTTTACCGACCGGAGAGCTGGTTCCTTTCAGAAGGCACCCGTTATGATGACTATCCTCGGAAAGGTCCGAAAGTATTTGCAGGCGAATATGCCTGTCATGGCGAAGGAAAGAAATATAATCATTTTTATACGGCTCTGCTCGAAGCCGCCTTTATGACGGGTCTCGAGCGCAATGCCGATGTTGTGGAAATGGCTACGTATGCACCGTTGTTCGCACATGTGGAAGGATGGCAGTGGCGTCCCGATTTGATTTGGTTCGACAATAACGATTGTGTGCGTACTTCAAGCTACTATGTGCAGCAGCTTTATTGCCAGAATCGCGGTGACCGTGTGCTCCCCCTCACTATGGACGGTAAGTCTGTAGCGGGTCTCGAAGGACAGAACGGGCTGTTCGCTTCGGCTGTTTCGGACGGAGATGATATTGTTGTGAAAATTGCCAATACAGGAGAGACGGAACAGCCTTTTACGTTACATATCCGCGGCCTGAAAAAATCGAAGCCTTTGCTTCATCTTACAGAAACTCGGCTTTCGGCAGCGGATGATGCTGAGAATACTATTGAGAGACCCGATGTCGTCGTGCCTGTGACTGTCACCTCCGTAATTGATGTGTCGGATGAATGGTCGACTGTTGTACCGGCCCGCTCATTTATTGTATATCGTTTCAAACATTGATAAAACCGGATACCATGTTCAGACATGCTGTTTTTATAACTGTTGCCGTGCTTGGCGCGGTGTCATTGTCAGCTGAAGTTCCACGAGAGAAGGATTTCGAAGGCTATCTCTTCACTTATTTTACAAGTACCGGGAATACCGGCACGGAAGAGGCCATTCGTTTTGCTGTCAGCGACGACGGCTACAATTTCCATGCTTTGAACGGAAACTATCCTGTAATCAGTTCGGCCGACATAAGTCAGACCGGCGGTGTGCGCGACCCCCATATACTCCGCGGACCCGACAATTGCTTCTACATGACTGTCACCGATATGGTCGCGGCCAACGGCTGGGATTCAAACCGCGGTATGGTGCTTCTTAAGTCGTGCGACCTCATCAATTGGACTCACTCGGTGGTGAATATTCAGCAGAAATATACCGGTCAGGAAAATCTGAAGCGTGTATGGGCTCCGCAGACAATCTACGACCCCGAAGCCGGCAAACTGCTCATTTACTGGAGTATGAAATACGGCGACGGGCCCGACACCATTTATTATGCGTATGCCAATGATGACTTTACTGATATAGTCGGTGTTCCGAAGCCATTCTTTATTCCCGAAGATAAACAGTCGTGTATCGATGGCGATATTGTTTACAAAGACGGTGTCTATCACCTCTTTTATAAGACGGAAGAACATGGAAACGGCATCAAGTCTGCAACGACACGCAGCCTTACTTCCGGCGTCTGGGATGAGCAACCCGACTATAAGCAGCAGACCGACAAGGCTGTGGAGGGAGCCGGCACATTCAAGCTTATCGGACAGGATAAATACATTCTCATGTATGATGTCTATATGGACGGAAAATATGATTTTACCGAATCAACCGACCTCGTCCACTTTAAAAACACCGATAAAAATGTAACAATGGATTTCCACCCCAGACATGGAACGGTGATTCCAATTACCGGAGCGGAAATGAAACGGCTCAGAGAGAAATGGGGCAATGTTTCACATTCGCAACAGTGAATCACAACATTTTCTTACCTTTGCAAGCGAAACAGATTTTGCTATAAGATTTGTAGAAGTTTTGATTATGAAAAAATTTCTTACTGCGCTGGTGCTGATAATTTTCGCTACAATGCCGTTGTTTGCTCAATCGAGAGTAGTCAGTAATCCGGTAAATAAAGCTTTTTGGGGAATACGCGCAGGAGGTAATATTACATGCCCTGGAGAACTGGCCGACCGTGATGTGTTCAGGAAAGGCGGTGGTATGGATTTTGGTGTTATATACAATGGGCCTGTCGTAGCAAATTTCTATGTGGAGCTTGGTTTAAAGTTTTTCTACAACACTTATTCTGAGAAATACGGAGATTCATCAATCCGAAAAAACGGTATGCGTATTCCTATAATGGCCGGATATCATTTTGACTTCTCGGATAGTTTCAGATTCTACCTTTTCACCGGGCCGGTATTTGAAATCGGATTCTCGGCAAAAGAAGTCGTGAAACGATATAATTGGGTCACCTCCAATAATTTATATAGTGGATTCGACCGTATGGAACGCCTTGGCCTTTTATGGGGTGCTGGCGCCGGCTTCTCAATCAGACATATTTATGTGGGAGCAAGCGCAAATATTGGCCTTACCAATAAGTTGGATATGTCGAATAGGGCTAAGTTTTATGAGAACTATGTGGCCATAAGCCTGGGCTATAACTTTTGATTTTTCAGACTTTGTCTCAGATAAGACGACTATTTGAGACAAAGTCTGAATGCGGTATTACTAATACGATTTTATATGCGGATTCGCCGAAGACTGCCATCCTCCGCCCAAAGCCTTGTATAGCTGTACGAGAGCGAGGTTTTCATCACGCACAGCATTGCTGACTCCGATTTGGGCATCGAAATACCGGCGCTGTGCATCCAGCACCTCGATATAGTTTATGCTGCCGCTCCTGTATTGGAGTTCGGCCAGTTCCACGTACTTGTGGGCGGCATTGCGCGAGCTTATTTTCAGGGCGGTGGTTTCACGTACATTGCGATAAGCCGTGACTGCATCGTCGGTTTCCTTAAAGGCCTCGAGAACTTTTTGCTCATATTTCAGCCGGCTTTCGTCATAGGCTGCCAGTGCCGCGCGATAACGTGCTTTCTTCCGTCCGAATGAGAAAACGGGAGCTGCCAGCTGCCCTGCCACATATGAGAATGGTGAACTGAAAAATCCTTTAAGTGCATCATTTTCCCAGCCTCCCTGAAGATTGAAGGTAAGTCGCGGAAAGCGGTCGGCATAGGCTACGCCCACACCGCTCATGGATGCCATGAGCTGCTGTTCGGCTGCCCGGACATCGGGACGACGTTGCAATAGCTGCGACGGCAGTCCTACGGGAATGGAATCCTGTGTCAGGGAGGTCACATCCACGTCATTACGGCGTATTCTCTCTCCGGGATAGCTGCCCATCAGAAGGCAAATGGCATTTTCTGTAATTCTAACACGCTTCTCAAGGTCGGGAATAAGTGCGGCGGTGGTGGCATATTCCACCTGTGCCTGCTGATAGACAAGTTCTGAGGTAAGACCTCCTTCAAACCGTAATTTTGCCTTGGCAACTCCTTCGCGGCGTGTCTCGAGCGTGCGCCGTACAATGGAGAGTTCGTTGTCGAGAGCGACAAGACGGAAATAGGCCGAGGCCACTTCCGCGATGAGTGTCATGCGCATGGCGCGCTCGTCCTCGACTGATGCCAGCCATTCGGCCTCGCCTTTCTTTTTGGCCCATCGGAGATTACCCCACAAGTCGAGTTCCCAGCTGAGACTGGCTTTCAGGTCAAATTCGGGGTCGCGTACTGAAGACTCGCCCGCATAATCGTTGGTCTCGTAATCTGCCCCGGCATTTACATTGAGCGTGGGCAGAAATTCGGCCTTACGGATGTTGTAAAGTTCGCGCAACTGTTCAATGTGTGCGGCGGCCGCCTGAATGTTACGGTTGTTCTCGAGTGTACGGCTGATGATGTCACACAAGGCACTGTCGCCGTAGAGGCGCCACCATTCTATGTCGGCGAGCGTGAGTGTGTCAGTTGCGCCGGAAATGATGCTCTCCGGAAGATTCAGTTCCGGCGGCTTGCATTGTCTTACGGCAGAGCAGGCTCCAAGTAAAATGGAGCATGTCAGTGCTATTATGATAGTCTGTATATTTTTCATTTTTTGAATCTTTCTTTAAGGCGGTAAATCCAGACAAAGAAGAATGGTACGAAGATGATGCCAACGATGACAGCGACTAGCATACCGAAAAACACGCCTGTGCCGATGCCCTGACGACTTGCCGAGCCCGGACCCGTTGCAAATACCAGAGGGAGCAGACCGAGGATGAATGAGAGCGAGGTCATGACGATAGGTCTGAATCTCAACTGCATTGCTTTAACTGCGGCAGAAACCACATCGCGGCCCTTGTCAACCTCTTCTTTGGCAAATTCGACAATCAGAATGGCATTTTTTGCTACCAGACCGACCAGCATCACAAGGCCAATCTGAAAGTAGATATTGTTTTCAAGTCCGCAAATCCATATGCCGAGGTAGGCGCCAAGCCCTGCGACCGGTAACGACAATATCACGGCGACGGGTACAGTCCAGCTTTCATAAAGAGCGGCAAGGAAGAGAAATACGAATAGCAATGCGAGTGCCAGTACAAACGCGGTATTGCCGCTTTCGTTCTTCTCCTGATAAGAGAGACCGCTCCATTCGAGACCGATGTTCTCCGGAAGATGCTCTTCCGCTATCCGCTCCAGAGCATTCATGGCCTGGCCGGAACTATAGCCCGAGGCAGCCTCACCGGTTATGGGCGCTGCAGAGAACATGTTGAAGCGCTTTATGTTTCCGGCCCCTGAGGTATAATGGGTAGTTCCGAGGGCCGTGATAGGAATCATCGCACCGTCAGCCCCTCTGACAAAGAAAAGACGCAGATTGTCGCGATATGCCCGGTATGGAGCTTCTGCCTGGATATATACACGATAGATGCGGTTGAACATATTGAAGTCATTTACATACAGGGAGCCGGTGAAGGCTTTCATTGTTGAAAAGATATCCGACATGGGCACTCCCTGCAGGCGAGCCTTGTCGCGGTCGACATCATAGTAGAGCTGCGGAATACTATTCTGCATCGAGGTGGACAGAACTGCCAGTTCAGGCTGTTCGGCAGCATAATGCATCAGGGTGTCGACAGCATGCTGTAAATCGGTGTAAGTCGCATCTCCGCGCGCCTCAAGCACCATTTCGATGCCGCCTGATGTTCCCAGACCCGGGATAATGGCCGGAGTGGACACATACACTTTGGACTCGGGATAGCGTGCTAATTCACGCCGCGTGCGTTCCATTATATCCGCGATGTCCTCGTCTGTCCGTTCATCCCATGGTTTGAGAATCACGGTGAGCTGACTGCGTGCCTGATTGGCTCCTACACGCGGGCTCGAGCCAGTAACATTAAGCACATGGTCTACGGAGGGTTCTGACTGCAGATATGCCATTGCACGTTCGGTGACTATGCGTGTGCGTTCGATGGTTGAACCTTCAGGCAACTCAAGTTCGACCGTGAAGTAGCCCTGGTCTTCCTTGGGCATAAAGCTGTGGGGAACAATTCGGTTCATTATCCATATGCCGATAAGAATCAGGCCGAAGGCGATGAACATATAGCGCGAATGGCTCAGAGTCTTCCTCACCTGACGGCAATAGAAATTGTTGCCGTCGGTCAGTCCGCGGTTGATTGCCCGGAAAATAATATTTTTTTTGCCACCTTTGTCCGGACGGAGGAAGATAGAGCACATTACGGGACTCAGCGTCAGTGCCACGATTGTTGAAATAATCACCGATACGGCAATGGTGATAGTGAACTGACGGTAGAGCTGGCCGGTAATGCCGGGCAGGAAACTTACGGGCACGAAAACGGCACAGAGCACGAGCGACATGGCTATGAGGGCTCCGCTGAGATTGCTCATGGCTTTTTTTGTGGCTTCGTAAGGCGAGAGGCCTTCTTCGTTCATGATACGGTCGACATTCTCGACAACCACAATCGCATCATCAACCACTATGCCGATTGCCAGAATAAGTCCCAGCAGCGTGAGCATGTTCAGAGAGAAGCCGAATGCAAGCATCACTCCGAATGTGCCGATAAGCGAAATCGGAACAGCCACAATAGGAATCAGCGTTGCCCTCCAGCTTTGCAAAGAGAGGAATACAACGAGCATCACAAGCAGCAACGCCTCAAACAGAGTGCGGTAGACATGGTGAATCGAAGCCGATATGTAGGTGGTCATATCGAAAGGAATCGCATATGTGATGCCTTCCGGGAAATTCCGGCCGATTTCTTTCATTGTCTCCTTTACATGTTTGGCGACTTCCATTGCGTTGGCTCCGGGCAGCATGTTTATATTGAGTACGGCGGCGTTGCCGCCATCGATGCCGCTTTCGGTCGAATATGAAGATGCCTCGAGAGATATTCGTGCCACGTCTTTCAGGCGGATGATAGAGCCGTCGGGATTCGCACGTACGACAATCTGCTCGAATTCGTCGACCGACGACAGACGTCCCTGTGCGGTGATTGGAATGGTGACATCGACACCGTCGATAGGCGCCTCGCCGAGGACGCCTGCCGCGGACTCGCGGTTCTGGTCCTTGAGTACCGACTGCAAATCTTTTACTGTCAGTCCCAAATCAGCGAGTTTGTCGGGTTGCACCCATATTCGCATCGCGTAATATCGGCTGCCGACATTTGATACGCTGCCGACGCCCGGAACTCGGCGCAGAAGGTCAAGAACGTTCAGCGTCGCATAATTGGAGAGATATATTTCGTCAAATTTCGCATCTGAAGAGAGCAGTGCGATAGTCATCAGGCGGCTTGCCGCCTGTTTCTCTACCGTTATACCGTTTTGAACGACTTCGGCCGGCAGACGGGATTCGGCTTTTTTCAGGCGGTTCTGAATGTCGACCGCTGCCAAATCGGGGTCGGTGGAAATATCGAAAGTCACAGTTGCGGAGAATCCGCCCGAGTTTGAACTCGACGATTCCATATATATCATTCCCGGCGTACCGTTAAGTTCCTGTTCGATAGGAGTTGCCACGGCCTGTGTGACAGTCTGGGCATCGGCTCCGGGATAGGACGCTGCAATACGTACGACCGGCGGTACAATCTGCGGATATTGGTCTACGGGCAGCAGCATCAGACCAATCGCGCCGACAATTACGATGACTATCGAGAGAACGGTGGAAAAGACCGGATGGCTGAGAAAAAAGTTTTTTTTCATATTTCTAAATCCTCCTCTGGAGCGGTTTCTTCATTCTGGGGCGGTGCTGTCTGTGTCTCTACTTTCATTCCGTGTGAAAGTTTGTGGAGACCTTCTATGACAATTCGTTCTCCGACAGCGAGGCCGCGTTCTACAATAGTATTGTTTCCAACCTCGGGGCCAGTCTCTATATATCGTTTTTCAACGATATCGTCGGGGCGTACCACATAGAGATATGCACCTCCGTTTTCTATTATCAGAGCTTTTGACGGGACGACAACGGCATTTTCGCGCACGTCCATAAGAAGCTTGACTCGTGTGAACTGTCCCGGCAGAAGTATGTGGTCGGGATTGGGCATCTCGGCGCGCACCGAGAATGTACCGGTCTTTGAATCAATCTGAGGGTCGGCAAAATCGACCAGGCCGCGGTAGGGGTATACGGAGCCGTCGGCCAATGTGACGGTAATATAGGGGTCCCATGTACGAGTTGAGTCGCGCTGGCCGAGATTGATGTTTCTGGCTTTTGATTGCAGATATTCAAGCGAAGTCATGCTGAAATCAATCCGCACAGTGTCGCTCTTGACCACAGTGGCGAGAAGAGACTGGTTGCCGGGACCGACGAGCGCGCCTATGTCGGCATTGCGCTCGGATATGTATCCCGATGCGGGCGACTGGACAGAGGTATAGCCGAGTGTGAGTTCCGCCTGGGTGAGGTCGGCTTCGCAGACGGCTACGTCGGCAGTAGCGCTTTCGTAAGCGGCTACCGCATTGTCCAAATCAAGCTGACTGGCGGCGTTCTGCTCGAAAAGCGGACGTATGCGGTTTAAGTCGCGCTCCGCCTTCAACGCCTGCGCTTTGGCTTTGTTCAACTGGGCTTTGGCTTTGTTCGCACGGGCCTGGTATATTCTCGGGTCGATTATGAACAGTGTCTGGCCTTTTTCGATATAGGTGCCTTCTGCAAACAGCATCCGTTCGAGATAACCCTCCACTCTCGCACGGATTTCCACGAACTGCTGTGCGCGTATGCGTCCGGCATATTCACCGTAGATATTCACATTCTCTGTCGTGACCGACTCGACTTCCACCACAGGAAGCGTCTCGGGCTCTGTGCGCCGATTCAGTATATTGCAGATTACAATCGGGGCAATAACCGCCAGACAGATGATGACATATATCCATCGCCGTGTTCTGACCGGTATGCGGCACCAACAGATTTTACAGCGGCGATAAAGTCGCTGTACGTAGGATGCATAAGTCTGTAACAACAGTTTTTCAGGACGTATATTGTCGTTATTTCCTGTATTCATTTTTGTCGGTATTGAGTGATGATAGTAAGATTCAGTCTTTCTGGACAACCAGGTAATCGGTCAGACTCCAGAACTGATTGGGATTCGTTATTTTAATTACCTTTTGCCCGTTTTCTTCGACTATTCTGTATGAAGTCTCCGGATGATTGGTAAGTATTCTCGCCTTATCTGTTTTTAAGGGCAGTGTATCGAGCGTCCTTTTGTCGCCGATTATAAAGAATTCTTTGTCGAAATCGCCTTTCATGAGTGTGGTTCTGCGAAGGAAACCTGATTCTATGATATTGTGGTTTTTTAAATCCGATTTGGTGGCAACTACATAGTAGCATATGTTAAGTTCATTCTCGAATCTGGCTGAAGTTTCCTGTGCGCTGTCACGTTCGTCCGTAACAGTCGATACAGTGGTATTGAGCGAATCAACGGCAGTGCTGAGTGCTCCTATCTGTTTGTGTGCAGCTGTCAGCTGTTCTTTGAGAGATTCGATTTCGTCCATTTGCGAATCGATAAGCACACGGAGAGCTCCTATCGTCTCCTGCAGTTCCTTGTTGTTGATTGTAGAGTTCTGCAGTTTGGCTTCCAGCTGCTCCAGTTGCTCTCTGCGCTGGCTGATTCGTTTTTTCAGATTTGAGATATCTGAAAGAATACGGGCTTTCTGGACGGATGTCTCGGCCGGACGGGCTGCGGCGATACTCATGACGTTTTCCAGGTGCTTGATTTGTTCAAGACCGACCGAGACCTCTTTCACCAATGATAGCAGTTCGTCACGCTCGTTCAGAGCCGTGGCGAGTTCCTGTTTTGTGATATCCTCGAGAGTCTGTTGCTGCTTCTGCTCGTTATATCTGTTACAGGAGCACAACAGAGATGTGATGACAATCGAGATAATGAGATGCTTTGTTTTCATCGTTCCTGATATTAATTTTTTACAAAGATTGCAAACTCTCGCAATTAATAAAAGGGTATGTCAATAGACAGCATAAATGTGTCAATGAATGTATTTGTGCGGATTAATCAGAAGTATTAATTTTGTGATATGAAATCTTTAGAATATAAAACCAATCTGATTTTCGATTTGTTTTTCAGCATCGTTATCATGCCGTTGCTGATAGTTCTTGGGTCGGTTTATTATTGGTGGAAAATCTCTCCGGTCTTTACCTGCCTTACAGTAGGATATCTCTACGGATGTTATTTTCTTACGAAAAAACTTAATCTGCCACAGCTGATTCTGTCGAAATCATATTATAAATTAGCCGGTATACTTGTCGTATTCATTGTCCTTACTTATATATTGACTTTATATCCGTTACCGAAAATGGATTTTGTCATTCCTTCAATGAGCGAGTATCAGACCCGTGTGAGGAATTACAATATGGCCATTACCGTATGGTTCATGTTTTCGGTGATATTGTGCTATTCGCTCTCTGTCGCATTTATAAAAGAACTGTATCACCGCAAGTTATTGCAAAGCATAGTTGAAATTCAGCGCGACAAGGCCGAGCTCGCCCTCTATAAAGCGCAGATAAACCCACATTTTCTGTTCAATACGCTTAATTCGCTGTACAGTCTTGTTGTCGGCACATCGCCCAAGGCAGAAGATGCGTTTATAAAATTCACTGAGTTGCTGAGATATACATATGTGACGGCAGAAAATGATGAGGTGCCGATTCGCGAAGAAATAAATTACATAAATAATTACATCGATTTGCAACTCCTAAGGCTGAACGGCCGCACAAATGTAATATGGAATTGTTCTATAGATGATGAGAACACCGTAATACCTCCGATGATTTTTCTCACGTTTGTGGAGAATACGTTCAAATACGGAGCTTCGGCTAACCGCAATTGCGATATCATCATAAGCTTGCGGCTCGAAAACGGAATACTGGTGTTTGAGACCGAAAACAGAATAATGAAGCATTCGGATGAATTCAGAAAGGATATGCCGACAGGAATCAATAATTGCCGCAGCCGTCTGTCGGTATTGTTTCCCGACCGATATACTCTCGATATCAAAGAAGAAGGAGAGGTCTTTAAAGTCCGACTCCAGATAAATTTATGCAGGAATGAGTGACATGATAAAATGCGTGGCTATAGATGATGAACCACCGGCGCTTGATATAATAGAGAATTTTTGCCGGCGCATCGGCAATGTCGAGTTGCAGAAATTTTCGAATCCCACAAAAGGGCTGGAGGAGATTCGCCGCAATCCGCCGGATATCGTGTTTCTTGATATTGAGATGGACGGCATAAACGGAATAGATATCGCTTCGCGTCTGCCGGAAAACACTTGCTTTATATTTACGACAGCATATCTGAAATACGCACTTGAGGGCTTCGACCTCGATGCTGTGGATTATCTTCACAAGCCTTTCGCCTTCAGTCGTTTTCAGGTAGCATTTACCAAAGCGCTGCGTCGTATCGGTCGTCAGCCCATTCAGACGACTTCGCAATGTATAGTGGTGAAACGCGATTACAATAGCGTCTCCATTCCAATTGACGATATTCTTTATATAGAGGCTGTGGAAGGCTACTCGAAAATTTTCCGTACATCGGGTGAGTGTGTGATGTCAAGAATCCTTCTGAAAAATATACTTACAATGTTGCCTACCGAGGCTTTCATCAGAATCCATCGCTCGTATATCGTCTCGAAATCCAAAGTCAAGAGTTTCAACAAACAGGAAATCGCCCTCAACAACGGCATTGTTCTGCCTGTGGGACGCCAGTACGCATCGGAAATCAGTAGTATAATGGCAAAATAGACATATGCCTTCTGCCGGATACAAAGACATTCCGCGATTTCCCGGTCGCGGAATGTCTCTGTGTATATCCTGCTTACAATGTTTCTTTCAGAACCTCATGCAGCTCGTCGTGAGTAAACCGTTTGCAGCACCCGGCTGTGAGTACTGTGGAGTCGGCAGCCTTTCTTAGTATGGCTTCATCGGTAACGCCGATTTCACTCCAACGGGTGGGAAGCCCTATCTCTTTGATGAATGATTCGAGAGCGTCGATTCCCGCGTTGGCTGCGATGGTATCGTCGGCTTCTATGATGCCCCATACATTACGCGCCATTTTCGCAAGTTTTTCTGTCCCTTCAGGCAGATAATGACGGTAAAGGACAGGATGAATTATGGCAAGCCCCTGACCATGGTTGCAGTCGGTGTAGGCTCCGACTGCATGCTCGAGCATATGGCATTGGAAATCGGTGATTTTGCCGAGCTTTAGCATGCCGTTTTCAGCCATTGCCGAATCCCGCATAAGTTCACCGCGGGCAAAATCATCGGCCGGATTGGCAATCACTGCGCGTAGGTTCGTTATGACATTACGCATAATGGCTTCGTTTATATCGTCGGACACATTGGCTGCGAACGGCTGACCCATATAGGTCTCCATACAGTGACTGAGTGTGTCGAAAGCTCCGCTGACGACCTGCTTCATTGGCAACGTCTCCGTAAGGTCGCTGTCAAGAATGGCGAAGCGGTGATAAGCTCCGAAAAGAGGCTGTTTGAGTCTGTTATCCTCATGTGTGATTACGGCACCGTTGTTTTGTTCGACACCGGTTCCCGAAGCTGTCACGATAGCTCCTATAGGAAGAATCCGGGTCGGAATACGGTTCTCGGTATAGAGCATATCCCATATGTCTTCATCGGTCTGTGACTGTGCCGATATGATTTTGCAGCAGTCAGTCACCGAGCCTCCGCCAACAGCAAGTATAAAGTCGACCTTATTTTCGCGTGTAGCCCTGGCTCCGGCCTGTACTTTGGCATAGGTGGGATTTGGCATGATACCGCTGAAGTCAACCACGGTCTTACCTCCTTCTTCGAGAATATTTCTGATGCGGTCATAGAGGCCGGTACGTTTCAGAGAGCCGCTGCCGTATGCAAGCATCACGGTTTTGCCCATAGACTGAAGTTCCGATTTCAGAGAGTCTTCGAGACAGCCTTTTCCGAAATACTGTTTTACCGGATATTGATATGTGAATTTATTCATTGAAACTATTGGGTTAGAAATTCATTGCAAAAGTACTGGGTTTCAGGGCATGGTTCCTTATATAAATTACATCATTAATAATCAATTTTACTGAAAGTGCTTGTTCGTTATTTATCCTTTAATGGCTGCACTGATGAGACGGTGCCTTGTATTATTTTCGGTATCTCTTTTCATATTTCCGGCTTTTGTCACTCTGTCTGCAACAACATTCAGTGATAATCGTTATTTGTTGCAGAAATCAAAATGGATAGAACAATGAAAAACGTAACCCTTAACAATGGGGGAGTGATGCCTCAGGTCGGATATGGCGTATATCAGGGCTCGCCTTGCAGAAGGTCGTAACGATTTCTTTTCCAATCCTGTCCTTGCGGATATAGGAAACAAATATGGCAAAAGCGTCGCTCAGGTAGCCTTGCGTTGGCTTCTGCAGCAGATGTCATCATCATTCCCAAGTCGACACACATCGAGCGCATGGAGGAGAATCTTGATTTGTTAGACTTCACACTCTCTGATGAGGATATGGCTGAAATCTCAGCCCTTGACACGCGCAAGAGTCTTTTCTTCGACCAGCATGACCCTGAAGTCGTGAAGATGTTCATGGGATGGCGCTAAGCGTTGGTTGTAGTCTAAATCGGACAAATAGAAATGGAGTGCAGACTATTGCTTTGCACTCCATTTCTATTTGTCGCACCAAGTTGTCGGGATTGAGACAACTCGGTGCCCGTTATCTGGCTAAGTACTTCGAAACTATTTTGGCCCGTCGAATGATTCAAGTCTTGAAATCACTTTTCATTTCTTGAATCATTTGACATATAAAAACAATCAACCGCCTGCGGTTCGTGATAGTATGAGCCGCAGGCAGTTGATATAATTTTTAGCGTCTCGAATCACAAAGAGCCGGCTATTGTATGCAAAATACGCATGCATCAATTGCCGTTTCTCTATAATTCTGCAAGACGGGACGCAGATATGTAGGTTAATTATGGGAAAAGAGCCGTCCCAACACTTTCAGCCGATTATGACCGAATTGCTTCAGGAGATGCATGTCCATCTCTTTCGGTGATGTAATTTCCCCAAAGGATATTAATCCCTTGTCAGCGCTGCAAAATTAGGAAATATTGTGTAGAAACACAACTTTTTCAAAAAAAATAAAATTGGTAAAATAGGTTGGTGTTGATTCGATTATTAAACCAGAACATCAAATTTCATGCGAGGCAGCCTCAATCCCTGCAGCCACACGTTCGGCAGCGCGACGGGTGCTTCCGCGGGCATCCTCTGCGACCTCGCGCATAATCTGAGCCATGCGTTCGTCGCCCGGCTCCTCCATCGACGTGAGTCGATAGCTATTCATCTGCTCCTCGGACATAATCTTTAATCTTTTATATTGGTGTCCGCTAAAACTTTCAAGCCCTATTTGGCTTTTAATTTTCCTCG
>CAJUKF010000022.1:32230-44817 GCA_910587355.1 uncultured Muribaculaceae bacterium | reverse complement strand
CATACTCTCGATAATCCTCACAGCCCGTATCCTCGGACTGGAAATGGGACTTGCCCGTGTAATCGGTGCCGTTACCTTCGCTGTGGTAATCGGTCTTGTTATGTCGTTCATCTTCCGTAAGGAAGAACGGGATAAGGAGGCAGCACAGATGAATATCGTCCCACCGCCGGAAAAACGCCCGCTTTGGCAGACCGCAGTGTTCTTCTTTACTCTCGTGGCAATCCTTGTGTTAGCCAACTGGGGCGCACCTGCGGCAATCGACCGTGGCATCTGGGCTGCGATTTACGGAGCTAAATGGTGGATAACATCAGCCCTTGCAATAGGTCTGTGCGTGATGCTTGTGAAAATCCTCCATCTTAAAGCCCGATGGGTTATCCTCGGTGCTGTCACTGTCGTGATTTCAGCTTTTGTCGCAAATGTTTTCATTCCCAATACAAAATTGGCACCACTTGTGCCGATGATTGTTTCTGTCGCTGTGCTTGCCATCGTACTGTTATGTGACAAAAACGATGATAAAAACAGGGAGTGGGCGTTATCTTCATGGGGATTCGCCAAACTGATACTGCCGTTGCTTGCATTCGGAGTATTGACAGCAGGATTCCTGCTCGGTTCAACACACGACGGTATAGAGCTGCCCGGTATTATTCCCAACAGTTGGGTTGAATGGGCTGTAGGCGGAAATTCATTACTGTCAAACTTCTTCGCAAGTTTCACAGGAGCGTTTATGTATTTCGCCACTCTCACCGAAGTGCCGATTATTCAAGGACTGCTCGCTTCCGGCATGGGACAAGGCCCGGCTCTTGCCCTGCTGCTTGCCGGACCCTCGCTGTCGCTTCCGAATATGCTTGTAATACGCAGTGTGATGGGTACGAAAAAGACTGTGATATATGTCGCTCTTGTAATCGTCATGGCAACCATCACCGGATGGGCTTACGGACATTTACGCTAAAGTTTTATTGAATAAAGGTGAATCTTCAAGCTTCCTCGCAGGGATTTTGGTACGTTTTGTCAGGGGTAAAAAAAAATTACCCGTCGTCACGACGAATAATCTTTTCACCTTAAATCTAATACCATGAAAAACTGATGCAAAGGTAGTGTTTTTATGTTATGCAACATAATTTTCGAGCAGATATTTTCTAAAATTAACACTAATTAAACAAAATAGCCTTAAGTCGCATAAACATAAAGGTTCATTAACAAAAGGGCAGCGCGATTTACTTGTTGTAAATCGCGCTGCGAAAACATTATACGAGAGACCTATGATGTCTCTTTTTTTCGTGATTAGAGATTGCGTGCGTCGGGAACCTCGTCAACGGGGATGTCTTTGTTGACGTTCTTGCTACCGGTGAACGAGTAGAAGAAGATGTAGGCGAGCATGCCGACAACGAGCCAGTAGCTGTTGACATAACCGAAGTTGCGGCCAATCCAGTCCTGGATGAAAGGCATGACGCCGCCGCCGACAACCATTGTCATGAAGAGGCCCGAAGCTTTGGCGGTGTATTTGCCAAGGCCTTCGGTAGCGAGGTTGAAGATACCGCCCCACATTACAGAAGTGCAAAGACCGGTGAGGAAGAGGAAGAGACACTTCATGGGCACTTCACCGCTGGTGATATGGAGAGCTTTGATTTCGGGTGAACGGAAAGTGACACTCTCGGGGAGGAAAATCGCGATAAGCACGAGGATGATTGCCACAGAGGAAACAGTGACCATCTGTGCGCGGGTCGATACCTTGCCGCTGATGATAGAGCTGAGGAAACGGCCGACGAGCATCATGAGCCAGTAGATAGCGGCGAGCGAACCGGCAACGGCAGCGGCGCCTTCGAACGACATGCGGCTAACCCATACATTGAGCTCGCCGGGGATGCCGACTTCAGTACCTACATAGAAGAAGATAGCGATGATGCCGAGACGGCAGTGACGGAACGAGAGGGGGCTGTGTTCGTATTTAACCTTGCTGAGGTTGGCCTGAGGCTCTTTGATTTTGATGAAAGAGATGATGACGAAGGCGAGTACGAAAATCACGATACCGGTGATTACCAGAGGAGCGACCGCAGCCATTGTGGTCTCTTTGGTAAGAGTGCCTACGAGGACACCTACGAGAAGCGGGGTGAGTGTGCCCGAGAGAGAATTGAGGGCGCCGCCGGTCTGAATGAGCTGGTTGCCTTTGTTGCCGCCGCCACCGAGAAGGTTGAGCATGGGGTTAACAACGGTGTTGAGCATGCAGACGCAGAGACCGCAGACAAAAGCACCGAGGAGGTAAACATAAAGAGCGGTCTCGCCGGCGCCGAGGTAACCGGAAGCAAGCTGAATTGCGAGGCCGATTGCACCTACAGCGAGGGCGATAAGAGCAGTTTTCTTGTAGCCGTATTTGATGAGCATGTTGCCTGCGGGAATGCCCATGAAGAGGTAGGCAACGAAGTTCATAAGGTTACCGGCCATACCGGCCCAATCATATCTGAAACCCCAGATATTACCGAAAGGAGCGGCCATGTTGGTCACGAAGGAAATCATGGCGAAAATGAAGAACATGGTGATAATAGCCACCATATTGCTGCCTTTCGCCGCGGATGCGCCTTGCGCATTTACTTTTGAAGCCATTGTTTTGAAAAGGATAGGTTTGGTTTATATGAGTTATTTGGATTCAAGGATTTTCAGTGGACCATATGGCCGCTTCGAGTGCAAAGTTAACAAATATTTCGTCAACGGGAGTATTTTGGGGCCTTGAATATTCATTAAATCTTAATTTTTATTATCCGAAAATCATTTTCCGCATAGATTGCCATGCTTTTTTATTTGTGTCAATTACTTTCTCATGTTTTTTGCGTACTTTTGCAAATTAAAATGTAAACTCAAACTTAAATGATAGATTTATTCATGCCGTGTGCCATCACGGATTATCTGAACGCCGCCTGGTTTTTCGACTGGTTCGTCAACAACGCCTCATATCTCTTTGTATTCATATTCATGGTCATAGAGAGTTCGTTCATACCCTTCCCGTCGGAAGTGGTGGTTCCGCCGGCTGCGTATCTGGCGGTTCAGCGCGGCGACATGAATATATTCCTCATCGTACTCGTGGCCACTGCCGGCGCGTTGGTTGGCGCACTCATCAACTACGTGCTTTCCCTGCTCATCGGTCGCCCCATAGTATATGCGTTCGCCAATTCGCGATTCGGACACGCGTGCCTCATCAATGAGGAGAAAGTGCGCAAGGCCGAGAAATATTTCGACGAACATGGAGCCGCCTCCACCTTCATCGGCCGTCTGATACCGGCTATCCGTCAGCTGATTTCCATTCCAGCAGGCATCGCAAAAATGAACATATGGGTATTCTGTCTGTTCACGTCCCTTGGCGCGCTCGTCTGGAATGCCATTCTTGCACTGCTGGGATGGTGGCTCGCACAACACGTGATGCTCGACCAGCTGTATGCCGCAGTAGAGAAATATAACGGCTACCTTACGATTGCCGGTCTGATTATACTGGCACTGTGTATAGTGTACATTATTTATAACGCATTCAAGACAAAGAAAAAATGATTATAGCGCCTTCACTTCTTGCCGCCGACTTCGGTCATCTCGCCGAAGCTGTTGATATGATTAACCGCAGCGAAGCCGGATGGATACACTGCGATGTGATGGACGGCGTGTTCGTACCCAATATATCATTCGGATTTCCGGTGATTAAAAGCGTGCAGTCTCTGGCACAAAAGCCTCTCGACGTGCACCTCATGATTGTCAACCCCGACCGCTATATCAGTCAGGTGCGTGACTGCGGCGCCATGATGATGAATGTGCATTATGAAGCCTGCACACATCTGCACCGCACAATACAGAGTATTCACGACGCAGGCATGAAAGCAGCCGTGACCCTCAATCCGGCCACTCCGGTAATATTGCTCAGCGACATAATCTCGGATGTGGACATGGTACTGCTGATGAGTGTCAATCCCGGCTTCGGCGGACAGTCGTTCATAGAGCATACGACCGAGAAAATACGTCAGCTCAAAGCACTGATAGAAACATCTCATTCGGGTGCCCTTATCCAGGTAGACGGCGGCATAAACCAGAAGACCGCCGCCATAGTAGCCGATGCCGGCGCCGATGTGGCCGTAGCAGGCAGCAGTGTGTTCAAAGCCGCCGACCCCTTGGCTGAAATCGCTGCCCTCGCCTCTGTTTAAACATTGAAATCCTCTTTTCTCAATTAATACTTATGAATTCTTCCGATATCAATACGCAGGACTATATCAACCCCTCGGTCGACAGCGAGCGCATGCGCCGCAGCCGCCCGGCCTCGACACGCCCGGCCGAAGACCGGCGGGCGCGACGCCGTCCTGTTCCCGACCCCGAAGGGCCGCGCAAGCCACACCGCACACAGAAATCCGGCACAGTCTCTTTCTTCCGCGACTACCGCACCCACCTCGGGTTCGGCATCTTTCTGTGCCTGCTCGGCTTCGTGATGACTATCACATGCATCTCGTTTCTTTCAAACCACGCCGCCGACCAGAGCGTGATACTCAACCGCAGCGTTCAGGAAATCGTAGAAGCAGGCGATACCGTAGAAAACGCCGGAGGACCGGTCGGAGCCAAAATAGCCGAATGGCTTCTTGTCGACACTTTCGGCATCGGCTCTTTTGTACTCGCATTCTATGTATTCATGCTTGGTCTTGCGGTAATACGCATACACAAGATAGAGTTTTTCAGTTTTTCGTTCCGCTGCCTGTTCACGACGGCGGCCCTATCAATAATAGCCGGTCTCATCGGTTATAACCGCGACACGCTTTTCCACCTCGGAGGCAATCACGGCTACGAAATGAACCGCCTTCTGCTCGACTACTCAAGCGAACTCGGCGCATACTGTGTGTCGCTTCTTCTTGCAGGAATTCTCATTGCCATATTCCTTAATCCCCTGAAGAAATTCTTCAGCCTGCTCGCAGGGGTAATGAAACGCAGACAGACTGCCAAAGCAACCGCTGACAACGCAGAGGACAAGACAGAACCGACAGCAAGTCTTGACGACCTGGAAAACAACGACGAACCCGAACTTTCCACAACCGTCGAGTCGTACGCCGCCGCTGCCGAAGCGACATCCGCAGCCGAAAAGAAATCAACCGAAGAAGAACCTGAAACCGTACCGGAAATTCCCCATCCCGGTCTCGATGCATTTGAATCTAACGACGAAGAAGATGCCGAGACCGAGAGCGATACACCGGCACTCCCTGTTATGGACGAGATACCTGTTGCTGAGAGCGAGTCAACAATTGCCGGAGGAGTACATACTGAAAACGTAAGCACCCGCACGATTGCCTCCGCACCCGGCGAACCCGAAATGGTGATTGTGAAACATGAAACCGATTCCGAACCTGTCGTCAACCCTCAGGCTCCGATACGTCACGGCGACCACATAAGCATCGACCAGCCTTACGACGTGCGTGCGGCCCACTCCAATTACGTCTTTCCCTCAACAGAACTCCTCAACGAGGGAAGCCAGACCGTGGAAATCAACGAGGCCGAACAGATAGCCAACAAAAACCTGATTGTAGAAGCGCTGCGCAGCTATAACATAGCCATTCAGCGAATAGAGGCCACAGTCGGCCCTACAGTCACGCTCTATGAAATCGTGCCCGAACAGGGAACACGAATCGCCAAAATCAAGAGCCTCGAAGACGATATAGCCATGAGCCTCTCGGCCCTCGGCATACGCATCATAGCACCTATTCCAGGTAAAGGCACCGTTGGTATCGAAGTGCCGAACCGCAAACCGCAGATAGTGTCGATGCGTACCGTGCTCGAATCGAAAGCCTTCGCCAACAACAAAATGGAGCTTCCGATAGCTCTCGGAGCTACGATTTCGAACAACATCTATATCACCGACCTCACCAAGATGCCGCACCTGCTCGTCGCCGGTGCCACGGGTCAGGGTAAATCAGTAGGTCTCAACTGTATCATAGCATCGCTCCTCTACTCCAAGCATCCCGACGAACTCAAATTCGTGCTTGTCGACCCCAAGACCGTAGAATTCTCGCTCTTCGAGTCCATAAACAAGCAATATCTCGCCAAACTCCCCGACGAGGAGAAAGCCGTGATTACCGAGCCGTCGAAGGTGATAGACACCCTCAACTCCCTGTGTGTGGAGATGGACAACCGCTATCAGCTGCTCAGCGACGCGATGACCAGAAATATCAAGGAGTATAATGCCCGTTTCGTCCAGCGGCAGCTGAATCCTGAGAAGGGTCACCGTTTCCTGCCCTATATCGTGGTGATAGTCGACGAATACGCCGACCTTGTCATGGTTGCGGGCAAAGAAGTGGCCGTGCCGATTGCGCGTATCGCCCAAAAGGCGCGAGCCGTGGGCATTCACATGATTATAGCCACCCAACGCCCCTCGACCGATGTGATTACCGGTATGATAAAGGCCAACTTCATAGCGCGTATCGCCTTTAAAGTCACACAGAGCGTCGACTCCAAGACAATTCTCGACCGACCCGGCGCTCAGCGACTCATAGGCCGCGGCGACATGCTGATAATGCTCAACGGTGTAGTGGAACGCGTACAGTGCGCTTTCATCGACACTCCCGAAGTAGAGGCAATCTGCAATCACATCAGCAGTCAGCAGGGATTCACATCATGCTATCTGCTGCCTGAGCCGCCGGCAGCAGACGGAAGCGAGCCCTCAGGCACTACCGACTACGGTGCCATGACCGAGGAATTCAAGCGCTGCGCTCTCTTCATCTCCACACAGAGCCAGGCCTCAATCACCAGTCTGCAACGCAAATTCGAAATCGGCTTCAACAAAGCCGGCCGATTCATGGACCAGATGCAGCAGATGGGCATTGTCGGCCCTGCGAAGGGAGCGAAACCGCGCGACGTGCTCATGACACCCGACGAAGTGCAGCGTCTTTTTGAATAAACCAAATCCCGCACAGATACGTTTTTCCATTATGTTCATGAAACGAATTATCACAGCCCTGACAGTCATATGCCTATGTCTTGCTGCCTCGGCAGCCAAGACCAAGACTGTAACGGCAGAATCGATACTGGCCGGATTACGCTCCAATATCGCCACGGCGCACTCCGTCGATGCAGTCTTCACCATAAATACAGATAAAGGCCCCCTGCAGGGGTCAGTAATACTCGCAGGCGACAAATATCAGATGTCGACCCCCGAACTCGAAGTATGGTACGACGGAAAGACCCAGTGGACCCTGTCACACTCGTCGAAAGAAGTGAACGTCACGACCCCGGATGCCGACGAACGCATGGCATCGAATCCTTTCGCCATACTTACGGCAGGCAAAGGCTACTATACCGCCCGTCGTCTCGCCGACAGCAAGGGGAACTATACGGTTCAGCTCACGCCTGCCGACAAGACATCTACCGTAAGTTCATTCATCATATATGTCAGACCGGCCGACAAATGGCCCGCAGCCATAACCGTAAACTTTGAGGACGGACGCCGCATCGAAATCACCGTCGACCGCATAGCAGCCGGAAAAGCACGCCAGGCATCAATATTCCGATACAACAAAGCGCGCTATCCGGGTTTTGAAATCATTGACTTAAGATAAATACCACTATACTATGAGCGAATACTCCACCAAATGCCTTATCATAGGCTCAGGTCCGGCAGGCTACACCGCCGGCATCTACACATCACGTGCCAACCTCAAGCCTCTGATGATTGAAGGCGTGCCCGGCGGTCAGCTGATGCAGACTACCGAAATAGAGAATTTTCCCGGCTATCCCGAAGGAGTGATGGGTCCTGCCATGATGGACGACCTTCGCACACAGGCCCTGCGCTTCGGCCTCGAAACCATTTCAGGCGAAGTGACCGAAGTTGACTTCAGCAACCGACCATTCAAAGTAAAAGTCAACGGAGGAAGCCATACCGTAACCGCCGAAACCGTGATTATCTGCACCGGCGCCTCGGCCCGCTATCTGGGGCTTGACGACGAACAGCGCTATCTGGGCATAGGCGTTTCGGCCTGTGCCACATGCGACGGATTCTTCTACCGCAACCGCGTCGTAGCCGTTGTTGGCGGAGGCGACACCGCATGCGAAGAAGCCCTCTACCTCTCGTCTCTCGCTTCGAAAGTATATATGATTGTGCGCAAGGATTATCTCCGTGCCTCCAAATACATGCAGAAACGCGTAATGGAGAACGAAAAAATCGAAGTGCTCTTCAACACACAGACTCTGGGCCTCTTCGGCGAAGACAATCTGGAAGGCGCACATCTAATCCGCCACCGCGGCACGCCCGAGGCAGAAGAATTCGACATCAAAATCGACGGCTTCTTCCTTGCAATCGGACACAAGCCCAATACGGATGTATTCAAACCATTCATAGAGCTTGACGAAGCCGGGTTCATTGTGACCAAAGACAAGACCACCCACACCAACATACCCGGTGTATTCGCCGCCGGCGACGTGGCTGACCCGATGTATCAGCAGGCGATTTCAGCCGCCGGCATGGGTTGCCGTGCCGCCATTGACGCCGAGCATTTCCTTCTGATGAATGTCTAAGAGCAGCAAACATACAAAAACTAATGCCGTGCGCCTGCTCGAGACGGCGCACATACCCTTTGCGACCCGCGAATACGAATACGATGAAAACGACCTTGCCGCACAGCATGTCGCCGAGGCGCTGGGACAGGATATAAACCGTGTTTTCAAGACACTCGTACTCCGCGGGGAGCGTACGGGTCTTTTCGTATGCGTCGTGCCCGGCAACTGCGAGGTCAATCTCAAAAAAGCCGCCGCGGCAGCCGGAGACAAGAAAGCCGAGATGATAGCAATGAAAGAACTGCTTCCGCTGACCGGCTACATACGCGGCGGGTGTTCGCCCGTAGGCATGAAGAAGCCCTACCCCACGTTTTTCCATACCACAGCCCTTGATTTCGACAAAATCTACGTAAGCGCCGGCATGCGGGGTCTGCAGCTCGAAATAGCGCCCCGCGACCTCATAGACTTCACGGGCGCTACAGTCACAGACCTCGTACAGTAATCCATCACTCCTGTCAACCCGACACCAACCGATATCCGATATGAATACCTTCGGCACACTCTTCCGTCTCACCGACTTCGGCGAAAGCCATGGCACGGCAATCGGCGGCGTTATCGACGGGATGCCCGCAGGCATGACTGTTGATTTCGATGAAATACAGCATCAGCTCGACCGCCGTAAGCCCGGTCAGTCCTCCCTGACCACAGCCAGAAAGGAGAGCGATAAAGTGCAGTTTCTCTCGGGCTTCTTCGAAGGACGCACGACAGGAACACCAATCGGGTTCATCATACCTAACAGCGATTCGCGCAGCAAGGACTACGAGAATGTTCGACACACATTCCGCCCCAACCATGCAGATTATACATATACGGCCAAATACGGTATACGCGACCATCGGGGAGGAGGACGTTCGTCGGCACGGGAAACCGCCGTACGTGTCGTAGGCGGAGCGCTTGCCCGTCAGGCGCTTGCCACACGCGGCATTACCCTCAGGGCATATGCGATACAGATTGGCACAACCACTAATCCGGAGATGTTCGACCAGGAGATACTTACGGCCAAAGCAGAGCGTGACAGCGTGGGAGGCGTGATAGAATGTATCATATCCGGAGTCCAGCCCGGACTCGGAGAACCTATTTTCGGCAAACTGCAGGCGATGCTGGCCTCAGCCATGATGAGCATCAATGCCGCAAAGGGCTTTGAGTACGGCGACGGCTTCAAGGCCGCAGGCTGCCGTGGCTCCCAGCAGGCCGATATTTTCCATAGCGGAGAAGACGGACGCATACACACCCGCACCAATCACTCGGGAGGCATCCAGGGGGGGATAAGCAACGGCGAGGACATAGTCTTCCGCGTGGCATTCAAGCCCGTAGCCACATTACCCCGTCCGCTCGAGACCATTGACGACGAAGGCCGTGCGGCAACACTTGAAGTATCAGGACGACACGACCCTTGTGTCATACCCCGGGCCATACCCGTAGTCGAGGCAATGGCTGCCATGACTATTCTCGACGCGTTGCTGGTGCACGAAAGCCGCTACAGCTTCTTTTCGTCCAAAAACAATTCGTAACGCAGCTGAATAAGCCCTTCGGTAGCCGGCCTGGCTATGTGCAAGAACTCATGACGGCAGTTTTCCGGGAGTTTCACTTCTCCCGGGTCTATCACTATGAGCCTGCATCCGGAGCGTACGGAAGCTACGAGCGCAGCCGCCGGATATACGAGCATGGAAGAGCCGACCACCACAAAATAATCGGCCTCGGCAATGGCTCTCACGGCTTTATGCCATAAGCGTTTATCAATATTCTCGTCAAAATATATGACATACGGCCTGATTTGCGAGCCGTCGGGAGCCTTGTCGCCGATGTGTATATCCGGCTCCGACATATCAATCGGCAAAGGGGTATAGGGATTTGCCGACGAGGTATTTTTCAGCGCCTCTCCATGAAGATAAATCACATTATGTGAGCCGGCCCGCGTGTGATAATCGTCGCCGTTCTGTGTTATTACCGTCACATCATAGTTGTCTTCAAAGGCAGCGATTGCCCTGTGACCGGCATTGGGCTGATGCTCCATGATAGCCCGGCGAAGCGGATTGAAAAAATCGAGCATTGCCTGACGCCGTTCACGACAGTCGGCACGGCGTCCGCTGTACCACGACCTGGCCGAAGCCACCTTGTCGACATCGAGAGTTTCCCAAATGCCACCATCGCCACGGAAAACGGGCAAACCGCTCTCACGGCTCATGCCGGCTCCGGTAAAAAACACTATCTTCCTGCGGTTTTGCATTTCCATTTGTTTTTCTTTTAGAGACTGCGCAAATTTATTGCTTTTAGAGATATTATGCGTAATTTTGTAAAGAATTAAGTAAAGAAAACAAAAACCATGCTTCAGATTATAATAAGCCCCTCGGAGCGTTACTCGATAGGAGAAATGGCTCAGATGGCCGTCGAAGCCGGAGCCACATGGCTTGTGCTCAGTCTGCCCGAAACGGATGCAGGCGCGATGCGTGAAATGTGTGCCGACATAGTGGAGCTCTGTCGCGAAAGCGGAGTGATGCTATCGGTGGAAAACAATGTGGTAGCGGCCCGGGAACTGGCCCTGCACGGTGTTTTCCTCTCCAATAATGAAGTATCGCCCGTCAAAGTACGCGAAGAACTCGGAGCCGAGGCCATTATCGGCGCCGTTGTCGGGACGCCGGATGCGGCCCTGTCGCTCGAACGCGCCGACATAGACTACGTGGCGCTCCGCCAATCCGACCCGGCACTGATAATGGCGGTGCGGAATGCAGAAGGAAAAATACCCGTAGTGGCCTATATGCCCGATTTCGTACCCACACCCGAAAACATAGCCCTCATAAAGGCCGACGGCTTCTCTGGACTGTGTGCCGGGCTTAAATTTTTCGAGACGGAAGACCCCGTGGCTTCCATTTCCGAGACGATAAGCATTTTAACGACGCTCTGAGCCCGTGAGCAACGAACTGTCGAAAACGCTATGGCGCACGCTTCTGCCCGTGCTATTAGGAGCGGCTGTGGCCGTATGGCTTGTGTGGCGGGATGTCGACACAGACACTCTGCTCAGCATAGTTTTTGACGGACGTACAATCGCAGGCCTCATACTGGCAGCCATCTTCGTGGCAGGACGCGACTTCGGTCTGGCCTGGCGATTTCATACTATTGCCGCAGGAGACCTCAGCTGGAAGCGTGCTTTCCGCACCGACATAATGTGCGCATTCACCTCGGCCATAACCCCGTCGGTGGTAGGAGGAAGCGCACTGGCGATTTTTTACCTCAACCGAGAGGGAATTAAGGTGGGACGTGCCACATCGCTGACGCTCACCACGCTTTTCCTCGACGAACTATTCTTTGTCGTATTCTGCCCGATAATAGTTCTGCTGATTCCGTGGAGCGATTTATTCGGCATACCTGCCGCCGAGAGCGCAGGCGAGCAACTTTTCTTCGGCAGCATAAAAATAGTTTTCTGGCTCGTATACACCGGCATCTGCATATGGGCGGCTATTCTCTATATGGCAATCATAGGGAGGCCGGATGCAACCAAAAGACTACTGTGCTCGATTGCACGCGTGCGTTTCATGAGGCGCTTCCGCACCAATCTCGAGAATGTGGCGGCCAATATGTCGGAGACCTCCGCGTGGGTAAAAGGCCGCGGCGCGAGATGGTGGCTGAAAGTGTTCATGTCGACCACATTGTCGTGGTTCTCGCGTTATTTCGTGGTCAACTCTCTCTTCTGGGCCTTTGTGCCGGCAAGCTCGGGATTGCTTGTGTTCGCCCGTCAGTTCGTGGTATGGGTAGTGCTCATGGTCAGTCCCACACCGGGCGGGAGCGGCATAAGCGAATGGCTCTTCGCCAATTATTACGGAGACTTAATAGGAGACGCAGGCATCGCAACCGTTCTGGCCCTCGTATGGCGTTTCTACAGTTACTATATTTATCTTGCCGCCGGATGCCTGATGCTTCCATCATACTTCGGACGGCGTAAAACTTCCGGGAAATGAAAAAAATACTGCTTCTTTTATCGCTTGTCATATCGTATGCAGTGAGTCTTCATGCCGAAGCACTGCAACGGCCCGTCT